>JAEZIU010000217.1 GCA_023436485.1 Bacillota bacterium
CCCCCATGTCCCAAAATCCATTCTCTACCATCCTCACTGTTCTAAATTTCAATACCTACCGTACTAACCAACCTTATGGATTTATACTAGGAAATTGATTTAATTATATAAACATTTTATAATAATACAAAAGAAAAATAAAGAAAAATATGAAAAAACGTGGATTAAGTTTTGTCGAAACCATATCAATACTTCCTGTTGTCTGAAGTTTGAGACAGCCGTAATGATGGTTACACCTTTTTCTTACAGCAGTGCTTGCATTTAAACAATATATAAAAATTCATAATCCTCACAGCTAAATAAACATTGTCAAATGTATGTATTTTTTATATATTAAAAGTGATCAATAAACTACATTTTCTGTAAGGAGAGTCATATAGTGAAAAAATATCGCTTAACAAGAATGGTGTTTGTTATAAATGTTTTAATGTTATTTGTTTTTGTATTTACAGGATGCATAAGCATTAAAAAAGAACCTATTTCCCAAAACCAGTCCCAGGATTACTGGCCTGACGGTGCTTGGAGAACGTCTTCACCTGAAGATCAGGGAATGGATTCAGAAATGTTATATAAAATGATAGATTTCATACGTGAACAACAAAAAGAGATCCACAGTTTACTCATAATACGAAATGGATACCTTGTTACAGAAGCAAATTTTTATCCATATCAAAAAGATCATAAGCATGTAATTAATTCGTGTACCAAGAGCATAATGTCTTCTCTTATAGGCATATCCATCGATGAAGGAAAAATACAAGGAATAGATGAAAAGGTTTTAAACTATTTTAATGGTTATGATATAAAAAATTTGGATGAAAGAAAGGAATCACTTAAAATCAAACACCTTCTCACTATGACAGCAGGGATAGATTGGGTTGAGGAAGGGGGTTACGGATCTCAAACAGATTCATGGACGCAAATGTGGGATAATGATGATCAGATTGGATTTATTTTAAACAGGCCAATGAAAAATGAACCTGGAACAGAATTTTACTACAACACGGGGGGATCTCACCTGTTATCAGGGATTTTGCATAATTCTTTAGGTAAAAGCACATTTGATTATTCAAAAGAAAAATTATTTGATCCCATAGGTATTAAGAATATATATTGGGAGTCGGACAAAAAGGGTATTAACATTGGAGGTGCTGGGATTTACATGACACCTTCCGATATGTCCAAATTCGGGTACCTGTATTTAAAAAAAGGAAAATGGAACCAAAAGCAGGTAATACCTCAAGACTGGGTTGAAACAGCTACACAAAAAATTACGGATACCCCATCAGGATTAGGCGGTCGTCACGGTTACGGATATCAGTGGTGGCAAAACAGCTTCGGAGGGTATTCGGCTAGAGGCTATGGAGGACAATATATATTTGTAATTCCTGAACATGAAATGGTAGTTGCTTTTACAAGCGGGCTTTCCGATTATGATTACTACCTTCCCGAAACTCTTGTAGAAAGTTTTATAATTCCCAGTATAAAATCCCAGTCAAAATTAAACTCTGATCCATCAAAAAAGGATCATCTTACAAAATTGTTAAAGGAAATAAGTGCTGAGCCTGAATCCAAACCAATACCTGAAATGCCCCTAACTGCATCCCAAATATCGGGAAAAATATTTGTTATGGAGGATAAAAGCTCATTTAAATTTGACTTTAAAGATAATAAATGTACTTTGACGATTTATGATAATGATTCTGAGCATAAAATCCCTGTGAGCCTAGATGACGTTATGAGGGTAGTGGATATGGGAAATTTCGGCCCGCTGCCTACCGATAACAAAACCGCATTAAAAGGTTACTGGTCTGATGAAAAAACATTTGTAATAGTGTCAAGGGAATTACAGGATATTCATGTATTAGAGCAAATGTATTCATTTGATAAAGACAGCGTAATATTGAAAACTTCTTCAAATATGTCACCAGTTAATTTGGAGGAAAGCAAAGGCAGTATAAAATAACAGCAATTAATCCAATATATAAATAATTAATAAATTACAGTGTAGTACACTTACTAAGGTTTTATACAGCAGTAAAGGAGATTTTCCATGAGCAGATTAAATGATGCGGAAAAAGTTGGTCTAAGAGATAAGGAAACTAAAAAAATTGTAGCAGTTTATCCTTATGAGGCAGAAGGCTCCGATAGCGAAATAGAGGAAAAGGTGAAATTTTGGTTCTACCAGCAAAGCTGTTCGGCTGAGGATCAATTAAGAGATCTTTTCGTTGATGTCGTTAATAATCAGGAGAATAATAGTGTAGGGTAATAAGGGAGCCTAATATGATAGATACCGAACTGTATATAACTTTTCAGTTCGGTATCTATCTGAAAAGAGTTCAATAGAACGTAATAAATCACATTGAGCTTACTAATGAAAATAATAATTAAAGAAATGTGTAACGAGATTAATAATGATGATCTATAATAAGCTCTTTCATCTAGCCAATTTTCTCAAGAAACTCGCAGCTTTTCCCAACACAATCAACACAGGACATCTTCTGACACCCTTTAATTTCATGGCATTTTACTCCACCTGCCTGGTCTAAAAAATACTTTTCCAAGTCAGTGCTTATTTCTTCAGCATTATTTCTCTCCAGTATATACTTTGCAGCATAAAATGCACCACATAATCCGTCGGGTGCTCTTCCTCCGCCATA
>JAEZIU010000250.1 GCA_023436485.1 Bacillota bacterium
GCAGTTGAAGAGATGGTAAGTACAGGCGGAGGCTTACGAAGCCGGCTTGGGCAAAATACTTTAATGTAAAAACAGGAGGAGTGGGCTATGTTGAGAAATTTTACAAAAGGTTTGGTAATCGGAGGATTAATTGGTGCATCTATCAGTGTTTTAACAAATCCCGAGGTAGTTGATCCCAGAATGAGAAGAAGGATGATGAAGTCAGGAAGAAAAATTATACACAGATCAAACAATATGCTGGGTGAAATGATTCAGATGTTCAGATGAGTAAGGTATTAAAAAACGGTTAGATTAGGTAGGTGGGTCTGCTGCATGAAGCTGTTTGTAGCAGACCCCAAATACCATAAATGGAGTGACTATGACTAAAACAAGAAAAATAATACTTTACATAATATTAATGCTTTTAGTGATAGGTACAGCAGTATTTGTCTATTTTTACATTCATAAAATAATTAAGATTCTTTTCCCGTTTTTTATGGCTGCTTTGATTGCGTACATTATATATCCTCTGGTAATAAGGTTTGAACGTAAAGGAGTAAAAAGAAGTGTTTCAATAATTTTGATTTACTTTTTTATTGCTCTGACCCTGATTTTTTTTGGTATTTACATTATGCCTGAGGTTCTGAGTAACGGAAAGGAACTTTTTAAAACGCTACCCAATATAACAAACAGTTACCAAGAGTATTTTAATAGCTGCATATCCAGAATAAAGGCAAGCAAGTGGCCACCGGAAGTGAAAAATATAATATTTAATGAGATTAATTATGGCTCAGGGTTTCTACAGGTTTATGCTGCAAGGATAATGAAGAAAACACTATCTGTACTTGCTTCTTCAATAGTAATCACGCTTAACATAGTACTGTCCATGATAATTGCATATTACTTTTTAAAGGATGCTGAAACTTTAAAAAATTCAACTCTCATGCTTGTTCCAAAGAAAATGAGGAATGATTTTATTAATACAGGCAGAGAATTAAACGCTATAGCCACACATTTCATTCAGGGGCAGCTTATGACGGCACTTATTGTTGGTACTATGGAAACTATCGGGCTTTATCTTGCGGGGATAAAGTATCCTTTTGTACTTGGTCTGCTGGGGGGCGTGGCAAATATGATTCCATATTTCGGCCCGTTTTTGGGGGCTGTACCGGCGGTTGCGGTGGCTTTGTTACAATCGCCTTATAAAGCAGCTTTGGCGGCACTTGTATTTATAGTGGTTCAGCAAATTGATAATGCATTTATTTCTCCTAAAATTATTGAAGGAAAACTGGGGTTGCATCCTGTGACAACAATCATTGCAGTACTGGTGGGAGGAGAATTTTTCGGTATCATAGGAATGTTGATAGGTGTGCCAGTGGCGGCAATGTTGAAAGTTATTATTAAAAAGGCAGTTGATTTGATAGTATAGAATCTATTGCGTTCAAACAAAAGTTTATTTATTATATAAATAAAAAGAGTATGGAAACGGAGAAGATATGAAGCTTACAAGAAAGACTAAATTAACTGTAATTATAGTAATTGCCGGAATATTGATCTTATATGGTATACTTGACAGGATTTTTTCCTTCAATTTGAACCCGAAAACAGTAAATAATGTGGGTATGGTTCTTATGATAGTTGCTTTTGCGCTGCTTTTCAGTGACAATAAAAGAAATAACAGTGCATCAACTGATGAAACAACCAATTTAACAACCAATGACGAAGACAAGGACAAAGAAAATCACACTTGACAGTAAAGCTCATATTATATATCATAAATTTAATAAACTTTTTTAAGAGTTGATATGGAATAAAGGCTGTGAACAAGAGGAGTATACAGTTTATTGATACCCAAAGAGAGAAGCGGTTGGTGAAAGGCTTCGGATCAGGACTGTAGAAGGTAGCTTGGGAGCTCTGCACCGAAGTAACAGTAGGCTGCAGCGGAGTTGCGAACGTTAACTCGTCAGAGATCATCAATAGATTTATAGGAATTTGACCTGTAACATTTATTCGTGAATTTTGGTGGTACCGCGAAATAGACTTCGTCCAAATATTGGATGGAGTTTTTTTATTATAATCAGAAAGGAGAAAAGATATGAAACCTATTGAAATATTGTCTCTGGTTTTAATGGCTATTGGATTTATAACTGTTTACGCGGCAAAAGCAATAGTGAAAAAGTTTGATTTGGCAAAGAAACAGACTTGTGAGCATGAAGCAGAAATGACTGAACAGGAAGTAGAGGAATACAAGTTTAACAAGGCTGTTTTTAATATAAAAATATTAGGTTTTCTTGTGGCAACACCGGGAATTGCTTTATTAATTATTTTCAGATAGTTTTTATTTACAATAAACAGGAGGTTGTTTTTATGGATGAACAGCAAAACATAGCTAAGCAATACGATCCGGGACAGGTTGAGGACCGGCTATATAAAAAATGGATGGATGAAGGTTATTTTCATGCAGTACCTGACAAAAATAAAAAACCCTTTACAATTGTGATTCCTCCACCGAACATAACAGGACAACTTCATATGGGCCATGCGCTGGATAATACCTTACAAGACATTCTCATAAGAACAAAGAGAATGCAGGGTTACAGTGCATTGTGGCTTCCGGGAACCGACCATGCTAGTATTGCAACAGAAGCCAAAATTGTTGATGCAATGGCAAAAGAGGGTATATCAAAGGATATGCTGGGCCGTGAGAAATTTCTTGAAAAGGCTTGGGAATGGAAAAGAGTTTACGGTGGCAGAATTGTTGAGCAACTGAAAAAACTGGGCAGTTCCTGTGACTGGGAACGTGAACGTTTTACAATGGACGAGGGACTTTCCAAGGCAGTTCAGGAAGTTTTCCTGAAGCTCTATGACAAAGGCCTTATATACAAGGGCGAAAGAATTACTAACTGGTGTCCTAAGTGCAACACTTCAATATCTGATATTGAAGTTGAGTACGAGGAACAGGCAGGCAACTTCTGGCATATAAAGTATCCCGTTAAGGACTCTGATGAGTTCGTAATAATTGCTACTACCCGACCGGAAACACTTTTGGGTGATACCGCTGTTGCAGTAAATCCCGAAGATGAAAGATATGCACACTTGGTAGGAAAAACCTTGATTCTGCCTTTGGTAAACAAGGAAATTCCTGTGATAGCTGACTCTTATGTTGACAAGGAATTCGGAACAGGCTGTGTTAAAATAACACCTGCCCATGACCCAAATGACTATGAAGTTGGGCTTCGTCACAGCCTTCCTCAGCTAAGGATAATGGACGACAATGCCATAATGAATGACAACGCAGGACAATACAAAGGTATGGACAGATACGAAGCCAGAAAGAAGATGGTAGAAGATCTGGATAAGCTGGGACTTCTGGTTAAGATTGAACCCCATACACACAATGTTGGTACTTGCCAGAGATGTAGGACGGTTGTTGAACCTCTTATTTCAAAACAATGGTATGTTCGCATGAAGCCATTGGCTGAACCGGCTATAGATGTTGTTAGAGATGGAACAATAAAATTTGTACCTGAGAGATTTTCAAAAATATACTATAACTGGATGGAAAATATTCAGGATTGGTGTATTTCAAGGCAACTTTGGTGGGGACACAGAATACCTGCATACTATTGTCAGGAATGCGGTCACATGATGGTTCAGGGAACAGCTCCTGATACCTGCTCCAAGTGCGGAAGCAAAAGAATTGAACAGGACCCGGATACACTGGATACATGGTTCAGTTCTGCACTGTGGCCTTTCTCAACTCTAGGCTGGCCTAAAAAAACAGAAGATTTGGAATATTTTTATCCAACAGATGTACTGGTAACAGGCTACGATATAATATTCTTCTGGGTTGCAAGAATGATATTCTCAGGTATGGAGAATATGAAGCAAGAGCCGTTTAAGTATGTATTCATACATGGTATTGTGAGGGATTCACAGGGCAGAAAAATGAGTAAGTCACTTGGCAACGGAATAGACCCGTTGGAAGTAATAGCCCAGTATGGTACCGATGCATTGAGATTTGCCCTTACAATAGGAAACTCACCGGGAAATGACTTGAGATATTCACCTGAAAAGGTTGAATCTTCAAGGAATTTTGCAAACAAGGTATGGAATGCTTCAAGATTCGTTCTGATGAATTTCGATGAAGACCTTGATTTCAGCAAGGTGGACAAGAAAAAGTTTTCTATTGCAGATAAATGGATTATGAGCAGAATAAATACTGTAACTAAAGAGGTTACCGAAAATATAGAGAAGTTCGAGCTTGGTCTTGGTTTGCAGAAGGTATACGACTTTATATGGGAAGAATTCTGCGATTGGTATATCGAGATGGTTAAGCCTAAACTGTATGACAGAGAAAGTGAAGGAAGACTGGAAGCACAGTATGTTCTCAACTTTGTTCTTGGAAACGCTATGAAGCTGCTGCATCCGTATATGCCTTTCGTAACTGAAGAAATCTACACTCACCTGATAAATGACGGTAGAAGCATAATGATTTCTCAATGGCCTGAGTACAGCGAAGAACTGAACTTTGCAGACGATGAGGCAAAAATGACCATTATCATGGATGCCATCAGAAGCGTAAGGAATACCCGTGCTGAAATGAATGTTCCGCCTTCAAGAAAAGCAAAGATAATATTTGTTGCAGCCGGTGAAGCAGAAAAAGCTACTCTGACAGAAGGAACTTCCTTCTTCCAGAGACTTGCAAGTGCATCCGACGTAACAGTACAACTGAACAAGGAAGGAATTCCTTCTGATGCGGTAGGAGCAGTTGTTCACGGTGCAGAAATATTCATTCCTCTTGATGAGCTTATAGACATTGACAAAGAAATCGAAAGACTGGAAAAGGAAAAGAAAAACCTTGAAGGAGAACTAAAAAGAGTAAAAGGGAAGCTCAGCAACGAAGGCTTCGTTGCAAAAGCTCCACCGAAGGTAATAGATGAAGAAAAGGCAAAGCAGGCTAAATACCAGGATATGTATGACAAAGTAGTTGAAAGACTGGAAAGCCTGAAAAAGTAAAATGCAACGCACAACTAAATACTCCTATTCACTTTGGTAACAGTTTTATAATACACCAATATACTGTTACTAGCATAACAGGTGAATGGAGTATTTTTTTATGCCTAAAAATATCCGGTACAACAACATAGACCCATACCGTAGCCTTGTTGCAGGAGTTGATACAAGAATACCTCTGGACAATGGTTCATATACAATGGCAATTAATTTTGACAATGCAGCTACTACACCTCCGTTTCTGTCTGTAGTTAAGGACATTGACAACTTTATACCTTGGTATTCATCCATCCACAGGGGCAAAGGGTATAAGTCTGTTATGTCAACGGATTTATATGAAGATGCGCGCCAGACTATAAAGGATTTTGTAAAGGCTGACAGTGATAATGACACGGTAGTGTATACAAAAAATACTACAGAAGCAATAAATATACTTGCATATATACTCAGTCAGCAGAAAAATGGAAAGGACGTAGTGCTGTCCACGTGGATGGAACATGCTGCAAACGACCTGCCCTGGCGGGATAAATTCACAGTTGACTATATTGAAACAGATGGTTTTGGAAGATTGTCCATGGATAGTCTGGAAAATAAGTTAAAAAAATATAAAGATAAGGTAAGAATTGTTACAGTGACGGGTGCCTCAAACGTTACCGGATACATAAATGATGTTTATACAATAGCTGCATTGGCACACAGGAATGGGGCGGAAATACATGTGGACGGAGCCCAGCTGGTGCCACATTTGCCGGTGAACATGAAACCTTTTGGTACCGATTCTCATATTGACTATCTTTCATTTTCAGCCCATAAAATGTATGCTCCCTACGGCAGCGGTGCGTTGATAGGGCCCAAATCCACATTTAAAATTGGCTTGCCATATTGTCAGGGAGGAAGTGCAATCAGTCTGGTTACACATGATAAAATTTGGTGGGAGGAGCCTCCACATAAGGATGAGGCAAGTACACCAAATCTATTAGGAATAGTAGCACTGATTTCATCAATCAAAACATTGACTTCATTAGGAATGGACAATATATTCAAACATGAGAGATCACTGTTATACTATGCATATGAAAAGATGAAAAGTATTCCGGGAATTACCTTTTATAGCCACCCTGAAATTCAGGCGTCCATTGGAGTCATTCCATTTAATATGGAGGGCGTACACCACTCACTTATGTCGGCTATTTTATCATATGAAGCAGGTATAGCGGTAAGGAACGGCTTTTTCTGTGCCCATCCTTATTGTGAACGATTACTGGGGTATTCTGCACAGGATATGGAGGATATGATGAGAGACTCCAAAAGTATATTCCCGGGAATTGTAAGGGCTAGTTTTGGTATCTATAACGGGTTTAACGAAATTGACAGATTTATTGCCTTTCTCAATCAGATTGCTTTGAATAAAAAATATTATGTTGATAAGTATGGCAATTCCAGAAGCAGATACCATATCAAAAACGAAGTTTAAATATACAACAAATATACAAATATGATACACTAATTAAAACCAAAGTATTACCCAGTAGCGGGAAAGAAGTATTGCTTGTGGTAAAAATGGAAAAAATAATAAAAATACGTTTAGGTGATAATAATGGATTATGGATTTGTTAGAGTTGCAGCTGCAGTACCTGATTTAAAAGTAGCAAATTGTGATTTTAATGC
>JAEZIU010000261.1 GCA_023436485.1 Bacillota bacterium
CAAGCTGAGTGTTAGTGCGGTATACGGTACCGATACCAGTATAATGGTTACAAAAGGTCAAAAGGGCAAAGTAGAAAAGGAAGTAGCACTTGTTCCGGGACTTTCTGCTCCTGTAGAAATAAATCAAAAGGTTGGGGAAGTTATTTATAAAATAGACGGAAAAGAAGCGGGTAGATTTGATCTTATTGCGAGTGAAAAAATTGACCAAATATCTTACGGCAAAATTTTCTCGAAACTCATTGTAAGGTGGTTCAGTTTAGGGAGAGCATAAAACGCTCTCCCACTTTAAAAAATGATAGCCTTATAAAGCGAAATAAAAATAAATGATGAAGGAATTCCAACTATCTTATCAAAAACTCTGCTAAATACCAAAAGTATGAAAATGATCATGCTATATTGCTCCAACATGGTAAAGAACCGGTACTTCCAAGTATTAAATATGTTTGCAATAACATGGTAACCGTCAAAAAACGGTATTGGAATTAGGTTCAGCACAAACAGCACAACATTTATTTGAGCTGAATAACTCAGAAGATCCGCCACATTATCAAAAACAACCTGGTTATTTGAAAGAAATCCCGTTACTGCCACCAACTTTAAAATTAATAAAAAACCGATTGCTACCAGTAAGTTCATAAAAGGCCCTGCCAGGGAAACGAGAATATCATCCCTTCTGGGCTTTTTGTAATTTCGTGGATTGGTCATAACGGGTTTTGCCCAACCAAATTTCACCAGGAGAATCATTATAAAGCCAATAATATCTATATGGGCTCTGGGGTCAAGAGTAATCCTTCCCTGAGCTCTGGGGGTAGGATCACCAAGTTTGTCGGCGGTAACTGCATGTGCAAATTCATGCAGTACAAACCCCAAAAGTATTCCCGGTATTATCATTAATGTATGAATTATATCCCCGCGTGAAAAAAGCATATTTCCTCCATGCCTGAAAGGCTGATTTTATTAGCATCCTTTGATGTCACTGTATAAATTTTACTAGAACTTTAATGATATGTCTACCATCGCAATAATATTGTAATTATTGCCCCATTTATGATAAGATTAAAAGGTTGATACAACGATATTACATAAATAATTAAGGTGGTAGTTGATGGAAAGCTCCCTTACAAACGCCTGTACTTTAAAACTCGACAATTTTGAAGGTCCATTTGACTTGTTGTTTCATTTATTTGAAAAGAACAAGGTGGATATTTACGATATACCTATAAGTTCTATTACAGACCAATATCTTGATTATTTATATGCCATGCAGCAGCTCGACCTTGAAGTTGCAAGCGAATTTCTGATAATGGCCGCAACATTACTGCATATAAAGTCAAGAACTCTTCTTCCAAGCAAAAAAGAAGAAAAGCAAGAGGAAAAAGACCCAAGAGAAGAACTGGTCAGACGTTTGGTTGAATACAGAAGATATAAGGAATTTACTAAAGAACTAAAAGAGATGGAAAAGAAATGGGATCGGGTTTCTTTCAGACTTCCGGAAGCCCTTGATTTACCCGTAAGAGAAGAAATCATGGAAATAGACCCACAGGTTTTGCGGCAGCAGTATATTGCAATATTGGACAGAAACAAGAAAAAAATTAATTTGGGTGCTAAAAACATTACAAAGCTTGTTGAACACGAAAAAGTTTCACTTCGAAGCAAAATGAGAGAGGTAGTAAAGCAGCTGATACACAAGGTTTCCTTTAAGTTTTCAGAGCTTTTTTCCTTTAAAACCAAGTCCAAAACAGAGGTTGTTACAGGCTTTATGGCAATTTTGGAACTTGCTAAGATGAAGAAGGTCAAGATTGTTCAGAATCAACAGTTTTCAGATATTCATGTAATCGGTAATACCGAGAACGAAAAAGAAGACTATGAGTTATTTGATGATATAGACGAAAATATAAATGAATTTTAGAATTAACTGTAAATGGAGGTTTATAATGGAAATCAGCACTATTGAGTGCGTAATTGAAAGCCTTATTTTTTCCTACGGCGATCCATTACCACTGGATAAAATATGCGAAATACTGGAGTTGGATAAAAAAACTGCAAGAAGCATAATTAAAAATATGATGGATTCGTACAATGTGTCAAACAGAGGTATTATTATCAGAGAAATCAATGAGAAATATCAGATGTGTTCAAAACCCGAATATTTCGATTATGTTTCGAAGCTTTATCAAATAAGGCAGAAACAGGCTCTATCCCAGGCCGCATATGAGGTGCTTGCGATTATTGCGTACAATCAGCCTATAACAAAGGCCAAGATTGAGCAAATCAGGGGTGTTAATTCTGATAGTGCGGTAACAAGACTCGTGGAAAGAAACCTCGTTAAAGAAGCAGGAAAACTGGAGGTACCGGGAAGACCTCGCCTGTACGAAACTACTGATGAGTTTTTGAGATGCTTTGGCTTTAAATCCCTTAGAGATTTGCCATTGCTGGATATTGATGATTTAAGCGAACTTAGTCTTCAGCAACTTGTTGAAGAAGCACAAGAACAGGATAATAAATGATTTAAAATTATAAAACATGTCAAAAATAACCAAGAGGTGATTCCCTTGGTTATTTTTTTTACTGTTATTATAATAATATGCATACTTGTAACTATAATTTTGAATATCAGACTGACGTTGGGTTTTACGGCAAAACTGCAGAACAAGGACTGTTCAGTTTTTATTACTATATATTCATTTAAAAATAAGGTAGTTAAAAACTTAATGATATATCCTATTCCCAAAAAGAACAAAAAGCCTAAGAGAAAAACCGTAAACGGAAAGTGGGATTTGAAACAATTAAGGAGAAGTTTGCAGATATTGAGAAGACTTTTCAGAAGATCCTTAATAATAAAAGACTTTAAGCTTCATGTTAAGGAAGGAACCGGAGATGCGTTCAACACGGCTATTTTATACGGCTTTTTATGGAGCACAATAGGAATGATAGAAAATCTGATTTTTACGCAATATAGGGTTAAAAATAAAGAAATTAAAGTCGAGGCAGATTTTAATGGAAAATATATTAAAGTAAACTTGGACTGCATATTTAGCCTAAAAATTGTAAATATTATTACTGTAGCTAAAGTAATTGCCATACTGTACTTAAAAAATAGAAAGGGCGGTGGTGCTGGTGTCAAGTCATCCAATAGAAGGTCTAATGACTACAGCAATGCAAAGTATCAAGGAAATGGTTGATGTTAATACTATAGTTGGAGATGCAGTTCAAGCACCTGACGGAACTGTAATTATACCTATATCGAAGGTCAGTTTTGGTTTTGCAGCAGGTGGAGGAGACTATGGAGAAGATTCTTCTTCTAATAATTCACAGGAAGAACAAGATAAAGGAAAATTCCCTTTTGCCGGAGGTAGTGGAGCAGGTGTTTCCATAAATCCTGTGGCATTTATGGTATGCGGACAAAATCAGGTTAAGCTCCTTCCTGTAAACGTAAATTCATCTGTTGACAAGATTCTGGATATGGTTCCGGAATTGGTTCAGAAAGCAAGTCAAATGTTAAACGAAAAAATGTCAAAACCAAAAGAAGAACACAGTAAAAATAAAAAAGAAGAAAATAAAAAAGAAGAAAATGAAAAATGTAAAGAATAAAAGGTGCCAAAAACTTTTTTCTTAACGTTACAGCAAAACAACAACTCGCAAATGGCAAGATGCCACTTATGTAAGTTGTTGTTTTACTTAACGTAGTTTTACACTGTCTGTAAGCTCTGATAATGTTGACTCAAATTAAAATGGAATATAGAATAAATGGTATATTAAAATTTATATAAGGGATGCTTATAAAATGGTGGGAATCAGATTACAGAAATATTTAGCACACGCGGGAGTTGCTTCAAGAAGAACAGCCGAAGAAATGATTAAACAAGGCAGGGTAGCCGTAAATAACGTTATAATAGAGAACATGGGGTTCGCTGTATCAAGTGATGATTTTATAACTGTAGACGGAAAGCCTGTTAATATAGAAGAAGAAAAGGTCTATATATTGCTGAACAAGCCAGTAGGTTATGTTTCTACCAGTAAAGATCAGTTCGGAAGACCTACGGTTCTTGACCTGGTTAAGGATGTTGGAAAGAGGCTGTACCCGGTTGGAAGGCTTGATTATGATACATCAGGGCTTATTCTTCTTACAAATGATGGTGATTTCACTTACCGCTTGACACATCCGAAGCATGAGATAAATAAGGTTTATGAAGCTGTAATTTCGGGTTTTCCTGAAAAGAGTGAAATTAAAAGATTTGAGTCCGGATTGAAAATAGAAGATTATCAAACTTCTCCGGCAGAACTTTTGATTATAGAGAAACAAGGAATTAATACACTTGTTCGAATTACCATACACGAGGGTAAAAACAGGCAGGTACGAAAGATGTGTGAAGCCATAGGCCACAAGGTTCTGACATTAAAAAGAATTCAGATGGGGCCTATAGCTCTGGATAAACTTCCACAGGGAAAGTGGAGACATCTTTCTGACAAGGAACTAAAAATTCTATATTAATAATTGTACATATAACTGTAAGCACCAAGAGCAAGAACGACCAGTATAATAACAATATACAAAACGGTAAGTGCAAGGGCAACGATTGCAAGTATACCTTGGATTTTAAAATACTTCTTAAGGTAAGTAAACACATTAAACAGAACGTGAGGACTGTTTAAATCGGCATATTCCTTGATAGCTGTTGATCCCTTTGTAAGGGAGATACCTGCAAATATAAGAGGTACACCAATTGCTGCGGTTATAATACCTAAACAGGATATTGCCCCCATAACAATTGTATAAATACCAAGAAATTTCATCCAACCGGATAAACTGTTTATAACGGAATTATATATACCTGGTTGAGGTATCTGCTGTTGCTGATACTGGTAGTCAGAATTCGTTTGCTGATAGGTATTGTTTAATTTTGCTGTGTTAGTTTCTGTGTTAGTTGCTGTTGGTTGTGGATTTTCCTGTAAAGCAATATCTGATTCATTATATTGATCCATAATTGAAGTCTCCTTAAACAAATTTTAGAATATGTGCTTAAATTATAGCATAAAAACCATTATATAAAAACCGTTAATATATAAAAGGAGAGCATTTAATGTGTATTTTAAAAAATTCATTATATCAATCTCATGAAATAGTTTCCCGTGTGGTCTGTAATGGCGATACGGTTGTTGATGCGACTGCCGGAAACGGACACGATACTACATTTCTGGCAAGACTTGTAGGCCAGGGAGGTTTGGTTTATTCTTTTGATATTCAAGAATCGGCACTTAATACCACAAAAAACAGATTGGAAGCTGAAAATCTTCTTAGCAGGGTTAATCTTATACGTGACGGTCATCAAAATATGATGAATTATGTAAATAAGCCTATTAAAGCGGCTATGTTTAACCTGGGGTACCTTCCGGGAGGAGACCATAACATAGGCACTAGGGGAGGAACTACCATCGAGGCCATAAAAAGTGCCATGGAGCTGGTAGTTCCTCATGGTATAATCAGCATAGTTGTATACTATGGGGGAGACAGCGGGT
Source organism: Bacillota bacterium (assembly GCA_023436485.1). Lineage (GTDB taxonomy): Bacteria > Bacillota > Clostridia > Acetivibrionales > DSM-1351 > Ruminiclostridium. Next base: position 5,518 of record JAEZIU010000261.1, read on the forward strand.
TTGATGAAAAGTACGAAGTTATCAATTATATTAAAACAATAGATTGCAAGAAATTTGGTGTAATGCAAACCGAATTTGTTAATCAGATAAACTGTCCGCCTATTTTTGTTTGTTTAGAGAAGATTGGATAGGAAAAAGCAGCTAACACTCTATTTCTTGCTTTTACCTTTTTCATTTTGTTGGTTACTATTTTCTTCTTTTTTCTCACTTGAAGAATTATTTTTAGGCTTTCCGTTGTTATTATTAGGAACATTTTTACCGTTTTCCGAAGGAATAGGTTTTAAGCCCTGGTTAAAAGTTTCCTCTTTATCAGGGCTTTCTTTGGTAGTATTTTCGCTGCCGGAAGGGGTAGGCTTAGCTTTATCTTCTCCTTTATCCTGTTTCTCAGCAGAATTTTTGCGACTGTTTGTTTTCCCATTACTAAAATTTTTAGAGTTGCTATTTTCAGGCTTCTTATTATTAGGAACTATGGGAGTATCCTCCACAGTGTCTTTTTCCGGCATGTCAAGGGCTTTTTCATTGCCTTGTACAGGATGGTAACTATTGTCTTTATTTTTATCAGAAGTTGTTTTGTGCTGCTTATTGGCTTCATATGCTTCAATTATTTTGGAAATACTTTCGGTTTTGGCCTTTTGTATATCTATAGCACTGTCTGACGCTGAAATTTCTTCAAACAGCTTGTAACGTCCCATGGAAATATCATTTTTAACAGCCTCGAGTCTTTTGGCTGGATCAACCTTTATTACTTCCGGCTTTACAGATACAGACCCTACGCTGAAATCTGTTTTTTGAAGCTCTGAAACAATACCATCCAGTACTTTATCGCTGGATACAGAAGAGCTGCCTGATTTTCCAGACTTTATTGAAGTTGAAATCAAAACCGCATTTTTGGCGCCTGGATGAATATATCCTTTGTTTTGCGATTCTTCTATAATAATCCTTACGGCACTTGTTAAGGACTTGTTTACAAACCTTAAATTTTTAATCAGAGCTACCGCATCACTATTCAGTGCTTTAACCTCAACTACATTGGCTTTTTTATCTATTGACAATTCAAGGCTTGGGTTTATATCTATATCAACATATGCAAAAACAGCAGACGGTTTCGCCAATTGGTAAATTAAAACAGAACAGAGAATTAAAGCAAACATCCCTGCTACAGCAAGATACTTCAGCAGATTAGATTTCTTGCTAATTATTGAGTTATTCAAATCTACCTGCTGTCCTACAAACATTTCAGGCATTCTGGTTATGGTTATAAAATCACATATACTCGTCATTACAATGGCTTTATTACCCTTGAATTCAAGAATCATTCCGGTTTTATTTCCCATGGTTATTACCTCCTTTCTCTACATTGCTCACATATTCCTGCAATACTTCAAGCCTACTGTTTAGTATTAAATAAACTGCTATTATAAATTTTCTATTTCTTTCAACGGTCTTGCGGTTTACTTGTACTATTTTCATTAGTTGGGACATTGGTATGGTTTTCTTTGTATTGAGCATATCAGACAACAATTTATTTTCTGACAGAACCCGGGCAATACCTATTGCCAGTCTTTTAGAATCTGTATGCTTTGGGACGTTTCCAACCAAATCAGACAGGTTTATGCCGAAATCTTTAAGTCTTGTTCTGAATAAATCAATCTCTTCTTTTAGTTCCACATTATCAAAAAAAGTACCGGCTTCAACTACCATGTATTTATTTTCAATAATACCTTTATCCTCGTTATCATTTTGAAAATAGGTGAAAGGATAAACTTTACTATTCTTACAATCCTTTCTTATATAATCGACTGTTCTTCGTTTTATAACCGTTTCGGCAAAGCTTAGAAACCCTACATTTTTTTCAGCATTATAAGACTCAATAGCCTCATTAAAAGCCATAAGACCTATACTGAGCTCATCACTGTTTTTAGTGTCAACAAATTTACCTGTGACAGTGGATATGACTTTTAAAATGAAAGGCTTGTAATCGTTAATTAAACCCTCTTTTAAATGAGTATCCCCATTCTTGATCTTAGCCACAGTTTCCTCAATAGGCTGTGGTTTTTGCCGGGATTTGCTAAATAAATTTAGAATGGTCAACTTGTATATTCACTCCTTACAACAGTATTCGTAGATACATTCTTTTTTGAGGGGGCAAACGAAAAAAATTTAAAACCAAAAGTGTTTACATAAATATCTACTATATTATATATAAATTTGCCTAATGTATCAAATAAATTTATTGTTGAGTATACAAGCTATATTGACACTCTTTTCTTAATATAATATAATTATCACTAGGTAATAATAACAACTAATAGTTATGGAACTGCCGGATAAATTATCAATTTGAGAATTAACACGTTGAATTTGTAGAATAATTTATCTAGTATATATTTTTGAAGAGGTGATTGCATGTCACAAATTGAAAAGATACAAAACCTAAAAAACATGAAGACTACTATAGCTCAGGGCGGCGGAGAAGAGAAAATAGTAAAAAGACACGCAGATGGAAAGTTGTCTGCAAGAGAAAGAATCGAATTGTTATTTGACGAGAACAGTTTTGTTGAGGTAGATGCATTTATAGAATCCAGATGCTTTGACTTCGGTATGCAGAAGAAGAAACTTCCTGGTGACGGAGTTGTTACCGGTTACGGAACAGTTAACGGCAGAAAAGTTTTTGTTGCGTCACAGGACTTTACTGTTATAGGCGGTTCATTGGGAGAGATGCACGCAAAAAAGATTACAAAAGTTATGGATATGGCTCTGAAAATGGGAGCACCTTTTATAGCAATCAATGATTCCGGCGGAGCTCGTATCGAGGAAGGTTTGGATGCACTTTCAGGTTATGGAGATATTTTTTACAGAAATACTCTTGCATCAGGTGTTATTCCTCAGATATCAGTAATAATGGGGCCATGTGCAGGTGGTGCCGTTTATTCACCGGCTATAACTGACTTTATATTTATGGTAGAAAAAACCAGTCAGATGTTTATTACAGGACCTCAGGTAATTAAGTCTGTTACGGGTGAAGATGTATCAGTTGAAAATCTTGGAGGTGCGGACGTTCATACGGGTGTAAGCGGTGTGGCACATTTCAAGTCTTCAAGTGAAGAAGAATGCATTGAAGATATAAAGAGACTTTTAAGCTTTATTCCTGATAATAATGTATCTGACACCATGGACTACGGAATATCTGATGCTACAGACAGATTGGCCGAAAGCCTCAATAGTATTATTCCTGAAGAATCAAACAAACCTTACGATATGTTTGACGTAATAGCTGAACTAGTAGATGATGGCGATTTCTTTGAGATTCAAAGTTATTTCGCTCAGAATATAATAATCGGATTCGCAAGAATGAATGGCAAAAGTGTTGGTATAGTTGCAAATCAGCCAAAAGTAATGGCTGGCTCACTTGATATGAATGCAGCTGATAAGGCAGCACGTTTTGTACGTTTTTGCGATGCTTTCAATATACCTGTAGTTTCATTGACAGATGTACCTGCATTCTTGCCCGGTGTAGCACAGGAGCATAACGGTATAATCCGTCATGGCGCAAAACTCTTGTATGCATTTTCAGAAGCAACAGTTCCAAAGATCAATGTCATTCTCAGAAAGGCATATGGCGGAGCCTACATTGCTATGAACAGCAAGACAATCGGAGCAGATATGGTTTTTGCATGGCCATCAGCTGAAATAGCAGTTATGGGACCTGACGGAGCAGCAAATATCATATTCAAAAAGGACATTACAGCGTCTGAAAATCCGGCAGAAACCAGACAGGAAAAGATTGCGGAATACAGAGACAAATTTTCAAATCCTTATGTAGCAGCATCGAGAGGTTATATTGATGATGTTATAGAGCCTTCTGAAACAAGAATAAAAATTATAACGGCACTGGAAATGTTGGATACAAAGAGGGAAAACAGGCCTTCAAAGAAGCATGGTAACATTCCGCTATAATATAGGAAACAAAATATCTGGAGGATGAGTGTAATGAATAAATATATAATTAAGGTTAACGGAACTCCTTATGAAGTAGAGGTTGAAGAAGTTGGCGGAGGAAGGCCGGTTGCGGCTGCTCCAAAGCCAAGAGCCTCCAAACCCGGACAGACTGCGGCTGCAAAACCCGCACAGCCTCAGGCAGGCAAAGCAGGGGATGTTGCTGCTCCAATGCCGGGAACTGTTCTAAAGGTAAAGGTCAATCTTGGTGATGAGGTTAAAAAAGGACAGGTGCTTTTAATTCTCGAAGCTATGAAAATGGAGAATGAAATAGTTGCACCGGCTGACGGTAAAGTAACTGCTTTAACAGTTGAGGCCGGAAAGGCTGTTACTGCTGGAGAATTAATGGTATCTATAGCCTAAAGGCTGACTTTACCGCAAAGGAGATGGAAAAATGGCAGGCGTAAGAATTACTGAAACAGTATTAAGAGACGCTCACCAGTCCCTTATTGCAACCAGAATGAAGACCGAAGATATGCTTCCGATTGTTGAGAAGCTTGACAATGTAGGTTACCATTCACTGGAAGCTTGGGGTGGAGCTACTTTTGATTCATGTATGAGATTTTTAAATGAAGATCCATGGATGAGATTGAGAAAAATAAAAGATGTTGCAAAAAAGACACCACTGCAAATGCTGCTTAGAGGTCAGAACCTTTTAGGATATAAGCATTTTGCAGATGATATAGTTGAATATTTTGTCCAAAAAGCAGTTGCAAACGGTATGGACATAATGAGAATATTTGACGCATTGAATGATGCCAGAAATATTGAGACGGCAATAAAAGCGTGTAAAAAAGAGGGTGGCCATGCTCAGGGCTGTATCTGCTACACAATAAGTCCTGTTCACAATCTTGAACTTTTTGTAAAAGACGCAAAACAGTTGGAGAGCATGGGAGCAGATTCTATCTGTATCAAGGACATGGCTGGACTTTTAGTACCATATCAGGCATACGAATTGGTAAAAGCCCTAAAAGAAAGTGTAAACATACCAATACAGCTGCACACTCACTATACAAGTGGTGTAGCTTCAATGACATATTTGAAGGCTATAGAAGCAGGTGTAGATATTGTTGACTGTGCAATTTCACCTATGTCAATGGGAACGTCACAGCCGCCTACAGAGCCGTTGGTAGCAACTTTAAAGGGAACTGAATTCGACACTGGACTTGACTTGGAAAAACTCAGCGAAATTGCAGATTATTTCAGACCGCTTAAAGAAGAATATATTGAAAGTGGACTATTGGATGTCAAGGTAATGGGTGTTGACGTTAACACACTTATTTATCAGGTACCGGGAGGAATGCTTTCAAATCTCGTTTCCCAATTGAAGCAGTCAAATGCTCTGGATAAATATGAGGAGGTTCTCAAGGAAGTTCCAAGAGTAAGAGCTGATTTTGGTTATCCTCCACTTGTTACACCATCAAGTCAGATAGTTGGTACCCAGGCGGTACTTAATGTATTGACTGGTGAGAGATACAAGATGGTACCAAAGGAATCAAAAGGCGTTGTAAAAGGTGAATACGGTAAAACTCCTGCACCTATAAGTAATGAAATAAAGGCAAAGATTCTTGGGGATGAGAAGCCTATTACCTGCAGACCTGCTGACCTTATTGAACCTGAACTTGAAAAGATCAGAGAAGCTGTTAAGGATTATATAGAGCAGGATGAGGATGTACTTTCATACGCAATGCTTCCTCAGGTTGCCGAGAAGTTCTTTAAACAGCGCATTGAGGATAGAAACAAGGCTACTGCACCAGCAGCAGACGGAATAAAACCCGAAGTTGTAGCGGCAATATCAGCCGTAGTCAACGATATGGGCGAAAGAGACGGCACACAGTACAGAGTAGGCAACATCTCAAAGATTAACCAGAATCAGAACAGATGGGGCCTGTACGGTATGCTTGATAGATTCAGAACAAAGATATAAAACATAAAATCCCGTTTTTATTTTTTCACAATTGCGAGACCTCCACGGTAAAACTGTGGAGGTTTTTCGCTTAAATTAATTTTCACACCCGCTGTGAAGATATACATAGTTTTGTTTATTACTGTAAAACTCAAGTACAGCAACGTCCGAGCCTTTTTTTATATGCTTTCCGCATTTCAAACATACGAAATTTGACTGCTGAATTTGCGCATAACTCAACGTAGGGGTAATATCTTTGATTTTTTGCCAGCTTTTCCATCCAACCTTACACAGATTTATCCTATTTTCATAATCAGATAGTACCCATCTTAGAAGTTTGTGGAAATGAAAAGGAAATCTGGTAAATTTTATATAATCCTTAGGAAGCCCGAGATTGACTGCATATAGTTCAAAGTTTCTTTCAACAACTTCCTGTATCCGGCCCGTTATTTGTGTTACGTACCAACAAAAGCCTTCATCGGTCAACCAGCATTTCAATCTTTCGAACATATACCCTCTGCATATCTCAATGGATTCAGACTTTGATACACGTAAAGCAGTAAAGGCTTTTTTTGCTATTTCGACAACATCGTCCAGATACAATTTTCTTTTGAAGTTATCTGTATCATAAAGCTCAACGGGAATAATATCAAAATAATATTCGTTTGTTTCAGGTCTGTAAAAACCGATACATGTACCTCCAACAAAACTGCCACTGCCTGCATCATCAATTTGTATCATATTCAGCGTTTTAACCTCCTGATGAT
>JAEZIU010000313.1 GCA_023436485.1 Bacillota bacterium
TTTCCATTGTTGGCTCAAGCTTGTACTACTACTGTTTGTTACTATACCGGCATTGCTAGAAACAGAAGCACCACTTACATCCATATATTTCTGGCTGGATTTCACTTGAAGCTTGTAGTAACCGTCCCCGGAATCAATTAATTTCCATTTTTGATTGTTGGAGGAAGTCACATCCCATTCAACTACAGCTGAATTATCGGTGGTAGCACCTGCATTGTCCAGTGCTTTGTTTGTTCCTCTGTTAATAATGGTATAATATCCATCAGCATCAGCAACTAACTTATATTGCTGGTTGTTGTTGCCAACATCATCCCATTGTACTAACTGAGTGTTGTTTGCAGAATTACCGTTTGGTACATCAACTGCTTTTCCACTATTCCTGTTTACTATCTTATAATAAGAGTTTGGATCAATTTGAGAACTGTCACCGCCGTTCAAATTCCCGGTTAAAAGCTGATGAAGACCATTCAAATCAACTCTAAGCACCTGATGAGTTCCTGACACACTGACCCACATGGTTTTACTGTCTGCTGATATTGCCAGTCCCCATGGGTCTGCTGCCCCTTCCATCATTCTGTCCAATAAGAATGTGGTATATATGTTTTTATTTGCAATATCAATTATTGTAACAGCATTTGTCATTGTCCACCCTCTAGTAATTTGGGTAGTAGGGAGGGAGGTTTTTCCAAATGTGTGAAGAACGTATGCCCACTTGCCATCGGGCGAACATTTAATTCCCCTTACATTTGATGAACCCTGCGGAAGAGCTATATTTGCAACTTCACTATAGGTGTTCATGTCAATAAAGGTAACTGATGCAGCATACTTGGCTTCAGAGGCATTTCCTGATGGCAATGCGTGTCCTACTATTGCATATTTGCCATCGACAGTACTATCCATCAAGTATGGATAATCTTTCACGGTAATATCTTTTTCAACATCACCGGAGGACAAATCAACAACAGATACTTTTTTTAAGCCATAATCAGATACAACAAGTTTATCGTCTACTACTTTTACTCCAAGAGGTTTCGAACCTGTTGCAAACCTTCTTGTTACTTCTCCTGAAGCCGGATTTACTTCGGCAACAGTTCCTGCTCCGTACTCACAAACATATAGATTTAGATTTCCGTTCCATGCAAGGGCTTTAGGCTGTCCATCCAATTGTATAACCTTTTGAACTTCACCATTGGATGCATTCAATATTTCCATCTGTGCTTTTGTTGAATCCGATACCGCAATCAAGCTGCCATCAGGAGAATATGCAGTATCAAAAGGTGAAAAATATGAATTATCAGCTGAATAACCAATATTACTTTCCGGGAAAAGGAAGCTTACTATAGTAATGACTATTGCTATGCAAAGAATCATGGGAATTAGTTTTTTATTTGTAACCTGATTCATTTTTAACACTCCCATCCATTATTATTTTTAGCCAATGTATTTAATTCAGAGATGGCTCGACCTGCTCTCCTCTTAACTGTGCATCTGTATTCTTGTAGTCTCCGAAAAATGGAGCAATTCCTGAATCCATCCAAATTGTAAATGAGTGAAGCTCACTTTGGGTAAGATTACCATGCCCGGTCTTCAGCTTTTGATACAGCTTTGATGCCCTAGAACCAAATTTGCCCGGCTCGGTTCGCGGGTATACATGATCCCAGTTAGCACCCGCATACATTAAATCAAATAGTGCAACATATGGCTTCAAATTTTTATATGAACTAAACCATTTTGTCTGAGAATCTATGTTTCCCTTTCTAAGGTCAGGCACCTGAGAGCCATTGTGACATGAGATACATTTTTTATCCAATATAGGCTGAATAAGCCTTGGAAAACTCATTGGTCTTGCTCCTTCTGATGCATCAGGAGTAATTGTTGATGGAGCCCTCCTTAGTGCAAGGGGTACACTTTCGGGATTCGCTGCTGCCTTACGGGCAGGTTCATGGCAGCCCTGACATAGCAGCCGGTTTTGTCCGGGAATAAGGAAGGTATCAGATCTCATAGTCTGAACTGCAGTTCCATCTTGATCAATTACTTGGAAAAAAACAGGTTTTCCGGGTGTCAAATAGAACGATGCACTTCCGTCTTCTTCAACCGGTACTGTACCTAACAGTCCCCTGGTATTTCTGCCGGACCATGAACTTTCAGTTCCTTCATAACTTACTATAGGGTCTGTTGCCAGGGGTGTAGTCTTTGGATAGACCTGCCATATACGCAGTTCTTTAATCTTTGTCCCCGACGGGAATGGAAGCAGTGTATCATAAATATTCATTATAGATACAACTCCATCTGGAGCTTGTCCTGTTGGTATGGCAGAGCCCGGAATACTATTGGGTATGGTACGTGGTCTTAGGGGTATTGGACTGTAGCAGGATATATTAGGATCATTATATAGCATTGTCTTGTTTCCTTTTGTATCTATTGCATATATGCCATATCGCTTGTTTGCACCATCACTGTTGGCATTTGGATCATAGATACACAGAAAATAGTCTTCGCTTAAAGGATATGGAGTTCCATATTTCTGATCGGTTGTAGTGCCAGTTTCGGTTTCTGGATACAATGCATCAGGTGTAATTTTTGTAATCGTGGAAAGATTATCATCATCTTCAACGTCTGGGTCAATTACAATAAGGGGCCCATAGTTTTGAGCATGATGAGGAGCGGCTGTTGCAACATATTTATTCGAATTTGGTATCGCCCTCAACGAATTCTGCATCATAGGGACATTTTTCCACCATTCGGCGCCGGAGTTTGGGTAATTTAACGTAATAGCTCTCGCATCAAGGCCATCCGGAGTGGTTATCCATGCAGAATGAGGATGAGTGGCACCTCTGTCCACGTAGTCCCAACGAGTATATACAATCATACCGTTATTATCCACACAAGGACTCCATTCATTAGTTTCGTGGTAACTTATGCACCTGATGTTGCTCCCGTCAGAATTCATTGTATGGAGATTAAAGGTGGGAACTATACGCTGATGGCAACGTCCATATCCGCCTCTTCTTTCTGAAATAAATACAATCCTTCCATCCGGAAGCCAGCGAGGATCAAAATCATTTACACTTCCGTCAGTTAGCTGTGTAAGATTTGTTCCGTCCACATTTACCTTAAAAATGTGGTAGGTAGTGTTTTCATTCCAAACTTGGTATGAATTTTGCGCATCTGTATAGGCAAATACAATTTGTTTAGCATCGTAGCTCAGATCAAAGGAATAGAAGGCTCCGCCTGTAAGCTTCTTTCCTGCATAACGTCCGTTTTTGCAGATAGAATTCTGCAAAACATCGGTTACAGTCGGGTTACCTGAAAAAGCGTTATTCAGAATGTACAATCCACCGCCTTTTACTGCAGTAAACCCAAAGTTTCCATCAATCATATGGTTTTCAACACCTGTATATGGCTGATGTTTGGTAAAAACGATTTTGTCAAAGTCAAACTCTGACTTTGTAAGATCAACACTTCCCGACAATACAACAGAAATCTGACTAACCATTAAAATTGCGGTTATTAACATAACGACAATAATCTTGTGAGATAGTTTTGATACCTTTGTCATTTTCAAACCTCCTGTTCTAACTTATTTTTTATTACTGTCTTTGTTTTTTTATTTTCAGAAACATAGTACAGAATCGTGCATACAATCAATAAAATACTTCCTATCCATACAAGGCTAACCCACTTTACTACCTTAACTTTTAGTGAAATATTGTTGCTCTCGTCTATTCCTTCAAAAATTATGTACAAATCTTCTTTCAATCCTGATTTTATTACTGCTCTGGAGTGAGATGTTTTCATTTTTTGATAATATGAAAGTTCGGGCTTTAATTGGAATTTTCCCTTAGGACCACTAACGCCTATAACAGAAACAGCTGTAGTTTTTCCTGTTTCTTCTTTCCAATAGAGGTTTCTGTATTTTACTTCATATTTTCCCACAACCGCGGTATTGCCTTTTTCAATAGTTATATCAGAATTCAAAAGCATACCCATAGACCCTGCAAATCCTACTGCCATTATTATCAGTGGAGCATGAAGTAATAAAACTGCCACACGTTTCGGATTTGAAATGAGCTTTTTATAATTAAATACAAGTTCTATAACCAAATTTATTGTCAGCATTACACAAACTGATAGAGATAATTTTGTGAGAAAGCCATAATCAGTAAGAAATAGCATTAGACCTAAAACTGTTAAGCCACATATGGCACCGGGAATCAAAAGAATTTTCCTTGAATATAAGCTTGGATTAATTGCAAGAAATAAAAGCACCAGTATACCAAATATCCCTAAAACATACTCATAGAAACTTATGGGAGTAGCTGATGCATCTTTGAGAAAGAGTCCTCCATACAAGGGGAAAGTGGTGCCTCCCAAAATTAAAATAGCAGTTATAATACTTAGTGTAGAAAACATATTGCCAGGCTTAATTATATTGGGGAGTGTTCTCATATCTTTGGGATGTAATTTTTTAATTTTGAAGTAATAAAAAATGAAAAGCGTTACCAGTACCAGTAGTACCACACCGAAAACCACGGTGACACCACGGCTGCTGTAGGCATGTACCGAATCTAATAAACCGCTTCTTGCGATGTATGTTCCAACAAGTATAGTAAATACAGTTAAAAATATCAAAACGAAATTCATTCTTTTATTGTTATTACCTTTTCTTCGCAAGCCATGGAGAAAAGCAGTTGCAAACAGCCAGTTAACCAGAGATGAATTCTCTATTGGATCCCATGCCCAGTAACCTCCCCATCCAAGCTCAGTATATGCCCATATGCCGCCGGTAACAATTCCAAAGGTAAGAAGTATCCAGCCCCACATAGCCCATTTCCATGTTATGTTTACGTGTTCTTCAGTATTTTTTCTGATGTCAAATAATTGATATCCAAAAGCTATGAAGAAAAAAGAAAAGGCGATAATTATAACAGGTGGGTGAAAGACCATACCTAAACTTTGGAGCGAGGGATTAAGGCCAAATCCGTCACTTTGTTCTGATACCAGTTTAAATGGGTTTTTTATAAATGTTACAACAAACATAAAAAGTGTCATAACAAACAATAAAACACCACTTATAGTTTTCGTTGAACTTTCTTTTTTATTTCTAAAATAGACAATTATAAGAAGAACGGCTAATGCAGAAGTCCAAAAAAGCATTGAACCAGAACTGCCCGACCAGAACGCCGAAATTTTATATATTAGCGGAAGTGATTTCTCTGTACTGTGATATACATATTCAACTGAATAGTTCCCACTTACAAGTGAATAAAACAAAAGAAGCGAAGATATCAGAACTCCAAAACTTGCAACTATACCTGTCAGGATTCCAAGATTTTTATTTTCTCCTTTTTCTCGTTTAAAGGCAATGAGCAGGAATGATATAAGACCACATGTAAAAGCAAATCGCAGCATCCATGTACCCAAAAAGTTCATTTAAAATTCCCCCGTTTAATATTAAATTTTCTATAATAAAAGCCTTTCAGCTCATTTTATATGCTATACAAATTAATGGAATAATTAATTCTAAGTAAAAAAGTTGCATCGATTTTAGATGGAGTGTCTTGCAGAATGATTTTTTTAATAATTACAATTGAACAGCCAATGTTATTAGAAAAGAAATATATTTGATTATAAGTAATTTTAGCATTATTTTATGCATTTATTACATATATGTTAATAAATACCAAAAAATCTTTAATAAATCCGAAAATTTTTCACATCTATTCCGTAAAAAAATTCTGGCTGGTGTTGCCTTTTCGTATATGCACATTTATGTTTATAGATGAGTTTGATGCTTACTATTATCATGAGCTATCTGAAAGTATAGTTTCAATGTTGGAAAAGATAACTGACACTCAGATTATTTTTGACATCTCATAATACAAATCTATATTTTACTGAGTCCTTGGATATGGGTATATTATATTGAAGCATTTTACCACATGAAAGCTATACCAGACTGATTATATTGTTTAATTAAAAGAACTAATCGAAGGGACCTATAAACTAAGACCTGGATAGGCAATATATAACAAATGTTACTAATTAAATGATGTTATTATTTTCCCAATAAATCAATAAAAATTTAATATACCCTTCTTTTCATTCGTGTATATTCAAAAATGAGTAAGAGAAAAATAAGGCTTTTATTTTGTTCTTTTGTCAAGAACTTTAGAATATTTTTGGTATAATTTGTATAAATAATAATTTATTTATAGATAAATTGACGATATCAAGATAGAATATTTATTGTAACTTAAGTAGTTAATATTAAAAGGGGTAGGAAGTGAAAAGAGATTGTTACAAGAACATGAGGTAACACTGACAATGGTCGAGGGAGCATATAAAAAACTAAAGTCATATTATTTTTATGATAAGACTCTCCTTTATATCAAACATAAAATCGCTGTTTTTGAAAGTGATTCTGAAAAATTCAAATGTTCTCTAAATGATATTACAAATAGTATTAATAATAAGGATATAGGTTACTTTGAACAGTTAATATCCAAGATGGATTTTAAAGTGTTTCCTAAGAAACTTATATCTACCAATAATACTGATGTTGTAAAAAATAATGTTGATCACGAAAAAAATATAAGCAAAGTGAACTTTTTTATAGATCTACCAATTGAATTATTTATATTAGATTTTATTTGGATGCTATTTATTGGGAAAATTCATAAAGACAATTTTGGTAGTTCAAACTGCATTTATGCTGGAAGATTCAAACCTGGTATTTTTAAAGAAAATGATTTAGATCTTAACTCAGGAATAGAATTCAATTCAAACCGCTGTTTTGAACCGTATTTTACAATGTATTCAAAATGGCGAGATAACGCATTTGAAACTATAAAAAATAATAAAACTGATAATGATCTATTGATGATGAGCTTAGATTTAAAAGGTTTTTACTATTCAGTTGAATTTAATTTTGATAAATTGATGCAATTTCTGAAAAATGACTCTAGATTGAAAGAAATTGAGTTTATTACTGCTGTTATTGAAAAAATATATGTAACTTATACATATTTAATATCAAAATATAAAAAGGGAATTAAGTTATCAAATAAAGCATGTGTTTTTCCAATAGGACTTATAAGTCCAGTAGTATTGAGAGAGATTTATTTACGTGAATTTGACAATTCTATTGGCCAGAAGATTAATCCATTATATTATGGACGATACGTAGATGATATCTTAATTGTTGTAAAAGCTAATAGGATGGAACACTTTAATAAGGACGACTTTATAGAAACATTTATAATTGGTGAGAAAATAGCTTTACCCTGTGGAAACGGTGATATTAAACTTGTTGATTATCCAAATATTAAGATTCAACAGGAAAAGATTAATTGTTTCTTATTTAAAAACAGTAATAAAGACATACTTATTGATGTATATGAAAAACAAATAAGAGTTATTTCAAGTGAAGCTAATCTTTTACCCGATATTGATTTACTCAAAGAAAGTTTTAATAATAAGGCTTACAATTTTTCGAACACTAGTGGTGGCAATAAGGTTAGGGATATAGGTTTTATGATTAGTGATAATTATAATGCAACTTTATTTGTAAACGGCATAAAGAGTATTTTAAAAAATACAATTATTAATAGAGAAGAAATAAATCCATATCTTGAAGAAATAATTGAATTTTATAGTGGTAGTCAAGGAATAGAGTTTTCAAATAGTTGGAAGTCAATCTTTGAGCTATTTGTTCTCTGTGGTGCAAAAGATAAAGCTAACTTTTTTTATAAAAATATTGAGAATTATATTAAAATGCTTAACTTCGAATCCTTATGCGAAGGAGAGATCCTGAAAAAAAGACAAAATTTAATTCTGAAAAAATTAAGAAAAAATATCAGTGAACATTTGGACTTCGCTATTTCGTTAGCAATAGCATTAGACTATAATATTGGCAAACGCAAAAAACATAAAGAGTTTGCAAAGTTTTTCCGTATATCAAATCTATTAAATCATAATTTGGTATCAATTCCTTTATTTAATTATGGTGCAGAAACGCTTATTTGTGAGCCGTCGTTTATAAACCTTACTTTTGATTGTCTCATTAAAAATAATCTTGATAGTGAAATTCATTTACTGGATGCTGATAAATTAAAATGGTCTCCACGTTTTATTCATTTAGATGAATTACATTTATTCAATTTTCTTAACTATTTTGTTGATAATAAGTTGTTTTATAGAAATAGTCAAAATCTCTTTGATAACTACTTGGAATATAATAATTTATCTTTAAATTTTTGTAATCCCATTATCGGAGACGAATTCATAAACTATGGCAATATTACGATGAGAAAAATTAATGTTGAAGATTCTAAAAAAGATAAATTTAAGATTGCTTTAGTTAATACAAATGTTAGTGAAACGGATGCATTAGGTTGTCTTCAAAATCCTAGTTCCTTGCTAACAAAAGAAAATAAGCAGAGACTTTTTAGAATATTAAATACCGCTAAAGAGGAAAAAACCAATTTTCTAACTTTCCCTGAGTTTTATTTACCTGTAGTATGGCTTTATGATATTTCGAAATTTGCTAAAAACAACAACATCTCAATTATCACTGGATTACAATATATTACATGCGAAAGCAGAGCATATAATATGACTTGTATAATTAAATCATCTAAAAGCAGACTAGGGTATAAAAATAGTTTACTCTTTTTTAGAGAAAAAAATTATTATGCTCCTGAAGAAAGAATATACATTAGTAAATTAGGCTTTTCGTGTGTTGATAATACTAATCCATTTTACTACATCATTAGTACCTATAATATTACTTTTAGCTCAATTCTATGCTATGAATTTACTGATATAGAATCAAGAGCTAGTTTAAAAGCCAAAATTGATGCATTATTTGTACCACAACTAAATAGAGATACTAATTATTTCTCAAGTATAGTAGAATCAACGTCAAGAGACTTACACTGTTTTATAGTTCAAGCAAATACTTCATACTATGGTGATTCTCGTATTACAGCTCCTTTTAAAACTGATTATAAAAATATTGTTCAGATAAAAGGGGGTATAAATGATGTTGTAATAGTTAGTGAAGTAAACATTGCTCAATTACGTAGTTTTCAAAAAAATTATGATAATAAATTTCAGCAAGCTTTAATAACATGCTTCGATTGTAAAAACCTCCACGGGAAGACGATTAAACAAATAATTGATATTTGTAAAAAGTGTAAAAAAAATCTAGAGAAAAATCGTATTAAGGGATTACCACCCAACTTTAAGAGATAGTAGCATTCTACATTTATATAAACGATTCCAAGCTATATTTGTATACGCAGGGTTTATGTAAGAATTGGATACACAGATATATGAACTTGAGTATTTTTTATTACATCAGTTGTAAAAGGTATTTGAAGACTTATTTTAAGATACGCTAGTATTTATAAAAAAGTACTAGCGTATAATATATTTCTGCCGAATATAAAGGCTATATTAATCCAAAATTCTTCTGTAAAGTAAAAGTATTGATGCTCCGTTTCTACCCCTCCAGGCTTTTGTTTTTTATATCCGAATCCTATTGAAATAGTAGTAAACCAGATATTTAAGAGTTCAAAATTAAATAAGTTCAAAAATAAAATATACCAAACCATTCAATCAAAAAATAAAGAGTTAATTATGCCCTACATGGAAAGAATACTGTCTATATAAAAAATTTTAGTATTATTGGTTGATAGTATAATAATGATGGTAGAACTATTTGGAGAATAATTCAAAATAAGAAAGGTGAGGTAACTATAATGACAGACGTACTTAAAAACATACAACCTGTTGAGGTATTTAAATACTTTGAAAAGCTTACACAGATTCCAAGAGGGTCAGGAAATGAAAAAGAGGTCAGCGATTACTTGGTATCCTTCGCAAAAGAACACCAGTTGGAGTATGTTCAGGACTCAGCGTTAAATGTTGTTATAAGAAAGAAGGCAACACCTGGATTCGAGAACAGTCCTGCTGTTGTTTTGCAAGGGCATATGGATATGGTATGTGAAAAAAATAAAGAAATTGAGCATGATTTTACCAAAGATCCGCTAAAATTAAGAATAATTGGTGACATGATATATGCAACTGACACAACTTTAGGTGCGGACAACGGAATTGCAGTTGCCATGGGATTAGCAATTTTGGCTTCTAATGAATATCAACATCCCGCCATAGAGTTACTTGTTACCACTTCCGAAGAAACAGGAATGGATGGAGCCATGGCATTGGAGCCTGAAAATTTAAAAGGAAGAATACTTATTAACATAGATTCAGAAGAAGAGGGTACTCTATTAGTGAGCTGTGCAGGTGGCCGTACAGCAAAAACAACAATTCCGGCAGTAGGGGAAGCAACAGATGAAAAACTTGTTCCATATATAGTGAAAATCAGGGGCCTAAAGGGTGGACACTCGGGAATGGAGATAGATAAAGAAAGAGGAAACTCCAATAAACTGATGGGCCGTGTACTTATGTCTATTTTATCTGAGACGGATTTTAGACTTAGTTCATTAAATGGGGGTTCAAAACACAATGCAATTCCACGTGAGACAGATGCCGTTATTTTAGTAAGAGCTGATGATAAAGCCTTGGTTGAGAAAAAAATATCTGAATGTGAAAAAATGTTTAAAATCGAGTTGAGAACACCAGACCCTGATGTAAGAGTGGAATTTGAAGTTTTACCTGACCAACCCAAAGAAATGCTTTCAAAAGAATCAACTAATAATGTAGTTAGCTATTTGTACCTGCTGATAAATGGGGTAACTTCCATGAGCATGGATATTAAGGGTTTAGTTGAAAGCTCCTTGAACCTTGGGGTAATTACGACTTCTAAAGATTGTATAGAATTTATAAGTTCAATCAGAAGTTCAGTAAGAAGTTTAAGGGATGAATTAACTAATAGACTTATTTTAACCGCTAAACTAAACGGTGGAAGTGTTGTTACAGAATCGGATTACCCTGAATGGTCATATAATCCTGATAGCAAAATAAGAACGGTTTTTGAAAATGTATATGAACAAATGTACAAAAAAAAGCCTCAAATAACGGCAATACATGCCGGACTTGAGTGCGGACTGTTTGCAGAAAAATTTGAACAACTTGATTCAATTTCATTTGGGCCAAATCTATATGACGTTCATACTCCAAATGAACACATGAGTATTTCTTCTGTTCAGAGGATGTGGGAATACTTATTGGAAGTACTAAAGAATATAGAATAATAGAGGTATATACTATGGACAAAAAGTTATCAAAAGATGCTTATGGTGGCGTAAATGGTAAAGACTATGTGCCATATGTTTCCGGTGGTTCTAAATCAGGTGGGAATATTTCTGTATTAATAATCGGTATTATTTTAGCAGTTTTATTTACCGCATCTACTGCCTATTCTGGAATGAAATCAGGACTTACAGTGGCTGCAGGGATACCCGGTTCTATAATAGGCTCAGCCTTTATAGCATTATTTGCTAAGCAAAAAGGTATCCTTGCCAAAAACTTAGTTCAAGGAATGTCAAGTGGTGGAGAATCTGTCGCCAGTGGTGTTATATTCGTTTTACCGGCAGTTCTTTTAATAGGCTTTAAAGTCACATTTCTGGAAGGTTTTGTTGTTGCTGCGGGAGGAGTGTTATTCGGTGTAGGAACAGCTGCACTTGTTCACAATTACTTGATTGTTGAAGAACACGGCAAATTAATGTACCCGGAGTCAATGGCTATATCTGAAACCTTAGTTGCTTCAGAAGGTGCCGGAGAATCAATGAAGTTTATGGGCATTGGATTTGGTATTGGCGGCATAATAACTGTTATAACCAGTTCATTTTTGAATGTTGCCAACAACGTAATAAGCTATGTAAATGAAACCTTCTACAAGTGGAAATTTGAAATAGAAGTAAACCCTTTATTATTAGGAATAGGATTTATTGTTGGGATGGAAGTTTCGGTAGCTATGTTTGCAGGCTCAATATTATCTAACTTTGCGATTACACCTTTAATCGGTTATTTCTCTGAACTCGGAAAAACAGGTGCAAATGTATGGAATAACCCTGACGTTGCTATTAACAGTATGCAAGTTAAGCATATCGCGGGAAGTTATGTAAAATACATGGGTGCCGGTATGATGCTTTCGGGTGGATTAATTGGTGCATTAAAACTTATACCTACCATAATATCATCCATCAAAGAAACTCTTAATGCCAATTCTTCTAAAAGCGGAGAGTCTTCATCTGTTGAAAGCTTGATATTAATTGGAGGCATAGTAGTTGGGTTTATAGGTGGTTTTATAATTTCAAAGGGTAATATGTTGATGGCAATAACCGCATCTATTTTGTCATTATTCTTATCATTGCTATTTGTCATTGTTGCCGGTCGTTTAACAGGTACAATAGGAACTTCTAACCTGCCGGTATCGGGTATGACTATAGCATCTATAGTAATTGTAACATTACTGTTCGTTGTATTGGGATGGAAAAACACTGGTAGTAACAGGTCCTTGCTTTTATTTGGTACATTTATAGTAACCGCTATAGCAATGGCCGGTGGTTATACTCAATCACAAAAAGTTACCTTTTTAATAGGCGGCAGTAAAAACGAAATGCAAAAATACTTTACTATAGCCGGTGTAGTCGGTACTGCTGTGGTTATTGGAACTATATTATTACTTTCCAATCAATTAGTAATGGCTGGAGATAAAGTTGCTTTTGCACTGCCTCAAGCCAATTTAATGGCAACCTTGACAGCCGGTATAATGTCAGGTAAATTGCCCTGGGTTGTAGTTATAGTTGGCGCTGTCATGGGAGTTGTTTTATTCTTATTAAGGCTTCCTGTAATGACAGTCGCAATAGGCTTTTATTTGCCAATATCTACAACCTCTATAATTTTAATAGGTGCATTAGTCAGATATTTTGTTGAAAAAGCCAGCAAATCTGAACAAGAAAAAGATGCAAGGGTTTCAAATGGTATAAGCTTATCTTCAGGACTTGTTGCCGGAGGTTCTATAATAGGACTTATAGGTATAATACTGCAAGTTACAGGGGTTATAAAAGGGACTGGTCCGAGTGGATTTGTTGCTTCTAACGGAATGGCATTTTTAATATTGATAGTACTGATAGTAGCTACTATACTACCTATTCTAAACGCAAAAGTGAATAATGCTGAAAAGTAAAAATGAAGTTTATATCAAGAAAAAATATTAAGTGTAAAATCTTGTAACCGCCGAATAAGGCGGTTTTTGTTTTGTTGAACAATAATCCAATACGAATAAAAAAACAAGTGTTTGTAACACTAATTAATATTATATTAAATGATTGGATTGGAGTGCAATATGAAGGCCTTTGGAAACTTATTTAAGAAAAAAACACATATATCCAACGCTTCTGCACCTGAGAATTTAAGTAAGGACATAAATAAAAATATAGAAAAGATAAGAAATGAATTAGGAAATTCCAGTGATCTTTCAATTAATCTTTGTAAAGACAATATTAGCGGGAACTTACGCTATGTAAGCATTAATATAGAAAATCTTGTAGATAAGAACACTATTAATAGCCTATCATCAGAAATAACGAATGTTTTAAAGGCAAAAGATAAATTGAAAGATTGTACACCCGAAGGCTATTTCAATTTATTTAAAAATGCCCTTTTTGGATTTAGAAAATTGGAAGAAGGCGCAGAAATTAATGCTTTAATAAATAGTTTACTATCTGGAAAAACTATATTTTTGGTTGACGGATATAACAAATTCTTTTCAATAGATACTTTTTCTATAGAAGGCAGAGCTGTTTCAGAACCCACATCACAGAATGTCATTAGAGGCCCTAAGGAGTGCTTCGTTGAAAATATAAGTGTTAATGTTTCATTGCTAAGGAATAGAATAAGAGACAAAGCCTTGAGGGTTGAAGAGCTGTCTAAGGGAAATATAACTAAAACCAAAATAATAATTATGTACTTTGATAAAATTGCAAAAAAAGAAATTGTTGATGAGCTAAGAACAAGAATTAACGCTATAAATATAGACGGTATTTTGGACAGCAGTTATATAGAAGAATTGATCAAAGATGACAGGTATTCTATTTTTCCTCAATTTTTAAGTTCTGAAAAACCTGATGCTGTTTCAGCTGCTATACTTGAGGGAAGAGTAGCTATTTTAGTGAATGGAACCGCATATGTGCTGACTGCTCCTGCTCTGTTTACTGATTTTCTTCAATCAAGTGAAGACTATTATTATCCATATTTAGTTTCTTCCGTAATTCGAATAATAAGGTATATAGCCTTATTTCTTACACTTATTGTTCCCGCAGGTTATATTGCACTAGCTACATTCCATCAAGAAATGATTCCGACCCAATTATTGATCAGTATTGCAGCCCAACGTGAAGGAGTACCGTTTCCTGCTTTTTTTGAAGCCTTATTCATGGAAATAACATTTGAAATATTAAGAGAAGCGGGGGTAAGAATGCCCCGGGTTATAGGACCTGCAATATCCATAGTTGGTGCACTAGTTCTAGGTCAGGCCGCAGTTGAGGCAGGTTTAATATCTGCTGTTATTGTCATAATTGTTTCAATTACCGCCATTTCGAGCTTTGCATTACCAAATTATACAATGTCTAATAGCATACGAATTATACGATTTGCATTAATGATACTTTCAGCTATATTTGGATTGTATGGTGTATTTATGGGATTAATAATTCTAATTCTGCATTTATCTAAACTAAAATCTTTAGGAGTTCCTTATTTGGCACCTATCGTGACAACAACAAAAAATGGAATAAAAGACACAATTTTTAGGTATCCTATTTGGAACAACAAATATAGACCCATTGGAATCAGTAATGATGAAACTCCAAGAGTAGATCCGAAAAATCCTGTAACTACTGATCAAAAAGAAGAACCGGAGTTCAGATGATAAATATGAAATGTAAAAAAATATTGTTATCACTTATCATATCCACAAGCCTTATTTTAAGTGGCTGCATGGGTAGTAAAGAAATTAATACACTTGCTATATCAATTTCCATAGGAATAGATAAGGTAGATGATGAGTACTCTGTAACCTATCAAATACTTAATCCTAAAGCAATAGCATCAAAGAAATCAGCCAATGAATCCCCTGTATTTCTTTACACAGAAAGAGGAAAAGACTTATTTCAGATAATAAGACGTATTACAACAATTTCTCCGAGGAAAATATATAATTCTCACTTGAGAATGGTTGTATTAAGTGAAGAGATTGCAAAGGAAGGGATTGAAGGCTTATTGGATCTCTTTCTTCGGGACCATGAGTTTCGCACTGATTTTTATTTTACTGTAGCAAAAGGAACTACTGCCAATGAAATTCTCAAAATTATAACCCCGCTGGAATTTGTGTCCGGAATGGAAATGTATAGTTCAATTAAAACCTCTGAGAAATCATGGGCACCTACAAAAGCTGTTAAAATAATGGAGCTCACGAGTAAATTGGTTTCAGATGGTGTAAATCCTGTTATATCAAGTGTAGAGATTGTTGAACAAGATGATAAGTCGGATTCTGTTGATGAATTAAAGCAAAGTGTTGTCAGTAAATTAAAGTTTTCAGGTTTATGTGCATTTAAAAAGGATAAGTTTGTGGGATACCTGTCTGAGGATGAAAGTAAGGGGTTTAATTATGTTACGGGGAATGTAAAAAATTCAGTTGGATATATAACTCTTAATGAAAAAGACAGAATAACCTTTGAAGTTATTGAAGCTAAATCAAAAACAAAGGCTTACATGTTAAAGGGTAAGCCAGCTGTTAATGTATCAATAAAATTAACTGTAAATATTGCTGCAGAGGTAGGAAAATATGACGTATCAACAGAAAAAAATTCAGAAAAATTAAATAGCCTTGTAGAAGAAAAAATAAAAAAGAATTGTGAGGATTCAATTAGGGATACTCAAGAAAATTTAGAAACAGACATTTTTGGCTTCGGTGAGGAAATACACAGAACTTATCCAAAGCTATGGAAAAAAATAAAGAATAATTGGAATAACGAATTCGTAAACCTTCCCGTTAGTGTTACTGTTAAAAGTAAAGTTAACGGGTTAGGGGAAACTACTAAGTCAATCTTTACGAAAGAGGGGAATTAATATGGCTATTGTAGTTATTATATTGGTTTTAGCATTTAGTACTGTATTGTGCTTTATTGAAATCCCTCAAATGGTTAAGAGTAAAAGTTATAGAGATTTATGGGCCTTTTGTGTATTACTTGCCTTAGGTGTTATTCTGGTAATTTTAAAAAGTCTTAGTGTTAAAATATCAACTCCTTCTGATTGGATTGCATGGGCATTTTCTCCACTTTCTGATATATTAAAGAACTTACTTAAAACCGCTCTATTGGAGATGATCGAATGAACGAGAAAATCAAAATAACAAATAATCAGTTTTGGATAACAACCTCGGGCTTTGTTTTTGGTTCAAGTCCACTTTTTCTTTCTTCCGGTACTGCCATTATAGCTGGAAGAGATGCATGGCTTTCTGCGATTTTGGCAACCATTATAGGTTTGTTGTCTATATGGATTAACAATTATTTGAGGGCATTATACCCTGAGAAAACACTAATCGAAGTATTTAGCTTATTGCTTGGAAAATGGCTTGGAAATATTATGTCCATAATCTATGTTTTTTCGGCACTTTTAATCGGCACTCAAATAATATGGTATGTGGGTGACTTAATAACAACAACCTATACACCTGAAATATCGGCCTATCCCGTTAACATATTATTTGTTGTCGCTATAGTAATTGCATTACTGTATGGCTTGGAAGCCGTGTTCAGAGCCGTAGTAGTCTACTTTATACTATTATTTCCTTTATATTTATTTATGCTATTACTAGTCATCCCTAATATAGATATAAAAAACCTTTTACCGATTTTAGAAAATGGAATATCCCCTGTTATTAAAGGAACAATACCACTACTAAGCTTATCTGTCTGGCCAATGATTATTTTAAATATGGTTCCTCTCTCTTGTTTTACTAACGCAAAAAAGGCAAAAAGTTCCACATTTTTGGGATATTTATTAGGTATGTTTATAGCCTTTATAGGAGTACTGATGTGTATTTTGGTACTGGGTGGCACCATCACGGCAAATTTACGCTACCCTCTCTTTGTTCTTAGCACTGAGGTTGACGTAGGTACTATATTTCAAAGAATTGAAGGAATTCTAGTAGCTGTTTGGTTAATCACTAATTTTATTAGTACATTTTTTTTGATCTATTTGGGGGTTAAAGGTATGTCCCAGATATTTAAGCTTACAGATTATAGAAAAATAGTAATTCCTATTGGTCTAATCATAGCGGTTTTTTCCCAATTTATATATAAAAGCGTACCATATCAAATAAGATGGGACAGTGAAACATGGCCCGTACTATCCTTTACGGAAGGATTGTTTATACCAGTAGTGCTTTTACTGGTATCTGTTGTAAGAAAAATGGTAGTTAAGTCCAAAGCCTGATTCTTAAATAGTTAAATAACCCCTACCTTAAGTATGTAAGCAATAGAGCATGGTGAAATACCTGTAAAAAAGCATACATTTATAATATAATGATAAAAGACACGGCCTTAAAATAGAGATATAAGGAGAGTAACTTAAATATGGGTTTTACATTAGTACTAGCAGAGAAACCTTCGGTAGCAAGAGATTTGGCAAAAGTCCTGAACTGCGGGCAAAATGCCAATGGCTATATAATGGGAAAAAAATATATCGTAACCTGGGCTTTGGGACATCTTGTTACACTTGCAGACCCTGAAGCATACGGCAATAAATACAAGACATGGAATCTGGAAGACCTGCCCATGCTCCCAAATAAAATGGAACTGGTAGTAATAAAACAGACTGCAAAACAATACGGTGTAGTCAGAGGGCTTTTGAACAGAGCCGATGTGGACGAGCTAATAATAGCTACTGATTCCGGGCGTGAGGGAGAACTTGTTGCCAGGTGGATTATAATAAAAGCAGGCTTTAAAAAGCCAATAAAGCGTCTATGGATTTCTTCACAGACGGATAAGGCCATAAAAGAAGGCTTTGCAAAACTGAGGTCAGCCAAGGAATATGACAACCTGTACTACTCGGCACAGAGCAGAGCCGAAGCTGACTGGCTTATTGGGCTTAACGTTACGAGGGCATTGACCTGCAAATACAACGCACAGCTTTCTGCGGGGAGGGTACAAACACCTACACTTGCCATGATTGTAGAAAGAGAAGAAGAAATTCGTAAATTCAGGCCCAAGGACTACTGGACGATTTCCGCACAGTTTAACGGATTTACAGTTCAGTGGCAGGATAGAAGGACTAACCAAACCAGAACCTTCAACAAAGAAGAGGCAGACGGAATATTAGCTAAAATAACAGGGCAGATGGG
>JAEZIU010000323.1 GCA_023436485.1 Bacillota bacterium
ATCCAGATATTTTAACGCAAATCCCTTACATGCCTGCCTGAATTTAACCGGTCCAACCTCGTGCCTTTTAAGGCCCAATTCTTTAATAGCCCTCTGCTCAATAGGAAGACCATGGGTGTCCCAACCGGGAACAAATGGTGTTTCGTAACCGGACATGCTGTAATATTTTACAACTATATCCTTTAATATCTTGTTCAAAGATGTTCCTAAATGTATTCCTCCGTTTGCATAAGGAGGTCCATCATGAAGAATAAACTTCGGCTTTCCTGCATTTTTTTTCAACTGCTTATTATAAATGTCCATCTCTTCCCACTTTTTCAACATATCCGGTTCTTTCTGGGGAAGATTTGCCCTCATAGAAAAATCGGTTTGTGGTAGATTTAGTGTTTTTCCATAGTCAACTGACATACGAACTCGCCTCCAATATATTTTAGGTATAAAAAATAATTAACTAGTCAAAGGGGACATTTCAAAAGCTCTAATAATGACAATATACAAAAAAACTTCGATAATGTATTTTTGAAATGCCCTTAAACAATTATAAAACCCTCTCAATCCTTATAAGGGACGAGAGGGTAATTTACTCACGCGGTTCCACCCAAATTATTACCATACAAAAATAAAACATGGTAATCACTTGTTAAATAACGGCTTTAACCGGCACTCCTTACTTCAAAACATTTAACGTTTCAGGATGCAACTCATGGATGATTTTCAAAAGTTAACCCTGCAGACTCCCACCAAACTCTGCTCTCTTTGAAGGTATGGCTTTCTACTCTTTCCAATCATAGTCTTTAAAAAGTATTTTTTTGTATTATACATCCTATGATCGTTAGATGTCAAGAAATTTCATCTTCAAGCTCAACGGAATGCTTCAACATTTCCATTTGAGACTGAAGCATTGCCTCAGCTTTACTTTTATAAACCTGGAGCTTCTTTCTTGTTTCTTCATATTCATATCTTATGCGAATAACCTGCTCATTGGCACCTTCTAAAAGCTTTTGGGCTTTAAGCTCAGCTTCCTTATATATATTCTCAGCCTTAGAATATGCGTTTCTCTTTATTTCTTCTGCAGTCTGCTGAGCTATAAGAAGTGTACTTTGCAGCGACTCTTCAATTCTCTTATAGTGCAGCATACCCTCATTCAAAACATTGAGCTTGTCTTTGAGTTCCATATTTTCATGTATTAGACTGCTATAATCCTCAATAATCTTGTCAAAAGTTTCATCAACTTCAAGTTCATTATAACCCCTTACCAAGCTTTTACCAAAGGAAATATTCTTTAGTTCATTTGGAGTGTAATTCATCCGCCATAACCTCCTTATAAATACTTTAGCAGGGTAACGCTTATCCTTCCTTTCTTTGTCATAGCACCAACCTTGTCAACAATCAATCTTCCCTTACCTCTTATGGATATGGTATCGCCTTCACTTACCTGCTTAGTAAGACTGGTAGTCTTTTCCCAGTTTAAAGTAACCTTGTCGCCCTTGATAAATTCTCCGATTTTGCTTCTCGAAATACCAAAGCCTGAACTAGCTATACAGTCAAGCCTTAATGAGGCTACCGACGCTTTGATCTCACGAAAGCTTGGGCTCTGGTGTTGGATTTCTCCAACATCGGTCAAAGTCACTTCCACATTTGCATTACCATCTTTTAAAAGATTGTATTCCAAGTACTCTGCTATTTCGCCGATAACAATTATCCTGCAAATATCATCTTCCAATAGAATATCTCCAATTTTTTCTCTTTTAATACCTAATCCCATCAATGAACCTAAAAAATCACGATGAGTAAGTGTTATTCGGCTTTTTGTTTTAACCTCAATAATTCTTAACGGGTATTCGTAGCTCTGAAAATCTGAAAGTGACATACCTTGCGGGCAGAAAATGGCAATCTCCCGTTCTGCCCCAGCGTATCCACCATAAAAGACACAATTGACTTCTGAACTAGATGCAATTGACTTTTTGATAATATTTGACTGGTATGGATCTAAGAAATCCGTACTTGTTATACAATGTGAATTTTGAGCCTTTAAGGCTTTATCAATTATCTTTGAAACAAATATTTTATCATCAATTCCTGTGATTCTCTTCAAAATTGCTTCTCTGTTTATCATAGACTATAAAATTGAAGAAATTGCCTGTACGCCAAATATAGAAGACACAGCTGAAGCCACTATCCATATTAATACAATAGCAATAATAGGGGATATATCAAACATTGAATTCCTCCCCCATTCAGTCCTTCCTAAAAATGTTCTTATTGGAGCCAAAACCGGCTCTGTGATCTGGTACAATATATTAGTAAACTGGTTATCCTGTCCAACAGGCAAAAATGAAAGCAAAGCCCTCAAAATAACTGCATATTTTACAATCTGCAGAACCACTAAAATTGCCAAGCCAATAATATCAAATACCTGCATTACCTGCCTCCATTACTTTGCCCAGGGAAACACACCTTTATTTCTAAGTTCTTCTTTAAAGTCAGCCATTATGTCTACATTGTTTGGTGCAATAATAAAGATATTTGTAGATACCCTTTGTATGCTTCCATCTAAAGCATATACAGCACCACTTAAGAAATCCACAACCCTGCGTGCACTTTCCTTCTCTAGACCTTCCAAATTAACAACGATAGGCTTTTTATTTTTAAGATGATCGCCTATGTTCTGAGCATCTTCAAAGTTCTCCGGCTGCATGACAACCAGCTTGTACTGTGATGCAGAATGAATGTTTACAACTTTGTTTTGCTGAGTTTTCTTGTTGGAATTAAAAAACTGAGGCTGTACAATCTCTTCCCTTTCAATGTCAATTTCCTTTTCATCAACCAGTTCGTCTTCCTCTTCAGCTTCCCAGCCAACAAAATTAAGAACTTTGTTTAACAATTTAGCCATAGTATTTTCCTCCTGTTTTATCATTAGTAATTATATAAAAATCAATTAATTAATTATAATTGTCTATAGCAAGTCCCGTTAACCGTTTGTTATTTGCTCTGACAAATGTAAAATTAATGTTGATTTTTATTAGTATTTTATCAGTATTTTATCAGTATTTTATCAG
>JAEZIU010000334.1 GCA_023436485.1 Bacillota bacterium
GCGACTTGGCGACTTGTCGGCTATGTAAACCCCACCTGGAGCAACACCGTGGAGGGACGCAATGACTGCCCGTCAGTCCCGGGGAGGTGGCTTGAGTCATACAGAAATGTATGGCCTTGATAGATGATCATCAAATACAGAACCCGGCTTATAGACTTACTCATAATTCATCAAAAACACCGCCTTTTTAGGCCGGTGTTTTTGCTTTATACGATATTTTTAACATAGATGCATTAGATTAAGAAGGTTTGTTTATCGTATAATAAACATGCAATATTTAATTGTTTGTAAATTTGGTATTGAGTTCATTCTACTAATCATGTAATATTTAATCCGAGGTGTTTTGATTTATCTATTATGGTAACTTTTATTTATACAAAAGTTATTTTACATATAGTACTTGATAAGTGAGATTTTTACTACATTTGGGGAGACGGGGTAATGACAAATAGAAATAAAACTGAAGTTTACATATATGGAAGCAGATACACGGTTTCAGGGGCAGAATCTGAAGAATATATGCATAAACTTGCTTTTTACGTTGATAAAAAAATGAAGGAGTTTTCTGAAGTAAATAATGCACTTGGTTCTGGTATGATTTCGGTACTGGCTTCAATCAATATTGCAGATGACTATTTTAAAACTTTAGACAAATTACAAAATATTACAAAGAGCCAACATATTGTAACTGAATCAATGGAAAAAGAATACAAACAAAAAGTAGAAGAACTGACCTTGCAAATACAAAAGTTTAAGTCCGATGAAGTTTCCATGGAAGAAGCTATGACTTCTCAGACTAATGAACTAGAAGCTATAAAAAGTGAATTTGAAAAGAAGGAAAAAAGTCTTAAAGAACAAATAGAGCTATTAAAGGTTGAGTCCGACTATAAGGATGAAGCTATTGCGAACCAGTTGGAACAACTGGAAAATGAACATACTCAAAATAACGAAGAACTTAAAGATCAGATTAAAAAAATGAAGGATGAGAATATTGCTAAAGACCGGGCAATTGCAGAACTATCAGGAAAGTTTGAACAGTTAAAATCTGAATACAAGCAAATGGAAGAATTATACCAGGAAGAGTATAGCAAAATTGAAGGTGAGTATAAAAAACTAAAAGAGCTGCAATCCAAGTGAATTCACTTATTATAAATAAAAGACATCCCTTATGTCAGTACGGGATGTCTTTTAATATGTTCTATTCCTCCAGATCAATAACGCTTACCGGACAGGCATCTCTGGCGTCCTCAGCTTCTTGAAGGTTTTCTTCCGGTATATCTTCTTCGATAGCTTCGGCTTTATTGTCCTCGTTCATACTAAATACTGTGGGGCATATAGAAGTACATAATTCACAACTTATACAACCGTCCTGATCTACAGATGCTTTCATTTACCAAGCCTCCCTAAATTTATTAATTATATGACTATAAACTATTATTCTCCAAAAACAAATATATATACCAAAAATGTAAGAGAGAATCAAATATAAAATATTATGGATTTTCATTCAATTATTGATTTTACAGGGGACATGAGTTATATTAAATACAAATATAAATGGAGAAATACTAAAAATGAATAATAATTTTGAGATAATTGACTGCCATGTTCATACATTTGCCAATGATGATATAGCAGCTAAAATTATGACTTCCTTTAACAAATTGTATGATATTGAGTTTAAAAACCCCGGGAACGGAACGATACCCAATGTATTACAAAATATGGACGAGGTTGGAATAGACCGTACTGTAATGGCCAATTTTGCACCTCCCAAGATTTTAGACGTTAACAATTTGTGGACTATAGATACTGCAAATTCCTCAGAAGGGAGACTTATACCACTGGTAAATTTTCACCCTAATATGGAGGGGCGACTGGCTGAACATTTTGAAAAGTACATAGAACTTGGAGCAAAAGGAATAAAGCTTCATCCAATGGCACAGGGTTTTGATATCAGTGATCCTAGAATGGATGAACTTTATAGAAAGTGTAGCGAGAATAAGTTTACTATTCTTATACATTGCGGTAGGGTTTCAAATGCAAGA
Organism: Bacillota bacterium; assembly: GCA_023436485.1. Classification (GTDB taxonomy): domain Bacteria; phylum Bacillota; class Clostridia; order Acetivibrionales; family DSM-1351; genus Ruminiclostridium. The sequence continues at coordinate 2,049 of JAEZIU010000334.1, forward strand.
CTAAATGAATTTTCAGACTTCCAGTTAATACTTCCTGTAATTGAAAAATATCCGGATATTCCAATTATTTTGGCCCACATGGCTGATGGGGACAAGGAATGTGTACTAAAAGTGTCAAAACAATATGAAAACGTCTACTTTGACACATCCATAGTTATAACCGGATATCCAGAAATAGCCCGTATCAATGAACCAAGTTGGTTGGATGACACTGAAGTGGTTGATATTATAAATGAAGTGGGAGCTGACAAGATTCTGTTTGGCTCAGATTTTCCCTGGGGAAGCTCAGTACATGATGTAAAAAGATTTATGAAATTAAAACTGACCGACCCACAGAAAAAAACTATTCTCAGTGAAAATGCTAAGCGTCTTTTTAATCTATAAGTATTAAATAAAAATAATAAATATGTAACGTTATACACCTCGCTTAATATAATAATAAGCGGTGTTTTTTGTTAAAAAGGTATACAAGAAACTTTTTTGTACAAAATATCATCAAAATGGTATTAAAAGAGGAGGCAGTATATGAAGAACAAAAAGTTATATATTTCAATTTCATATGTCGTATTGCTTTCACTGTTGATAGCAGGTGCAATTTTATTGAGCAAGCCAACGAATAAAAGTAATATACCCCCAAAAAATCCGTTAACAAAGGATAATCTCAATAATGGTATTCTTGCATACAAAAAAGAAATAAACAGAAAAAAAGATATCGAAGTTGTGAACAACCCGCAGATTCTTGATATACATGCTAACCTAACTGAAAACATGAACGGTGAGGTTACAATGGATATTTCATATAAAATAAAAGGAAAGAAATTAAATAAAACAATAAATACTTCGGAAATACCTGAAATAAGAAATCTTATAAGATTTAGGGAAACTTATAAAAAAGGCTATCAAATAGATAAAATACTGGTAAATGGTAAAAAAGAAAAATTATATTTTTATGTCAGGGGAAGGGACGATAACAGTCTGACTCAAACCTGGGTATATACGTATAATCTAAAAACTTCAAGAGCCGACAAGCTGTTTTATGACATAGGCGATTTTAGCGATTTCTATTTGTCACCGGAGGGTAAATACACTGCTTTTGCTTACCGAGATACTCCTGAACAACAAAATAATATTAAAAAAAATAGAGTGATAATAATACGATCCGAAGACAATAAGATTATTTTTAATGGTGACAGGGACGTTAATGGTAAAATTATTGGTCAGGACAGTGGCTTGTATATTTACAAGTATGATTTTATTAAATGGGAAGATTCTGAGAACTGTTTATTAAAGCAGATTTCAGAAATAAAAGACGGTACACATAATATACAAGAACAAAATGTTTATTATAATGTAGTTGAAAATAGAATAAAAGCTAAATAAGTTAATTTGGTTTGATTTTAGATGGTAGGCAGATGCTTACCGTCTTTTTTTTTTGCTGAGGTTGAACTTTCTTCCTCATCTTGTTTTAAAAGGTTATTTAGTGTATCCTTTTAGTAATGTTAATTTTTAAGTTTTGGAGTGATGAATGTGTATATAGTAGGTTTGAATGGGAGTCCAAACGTAGATGGAAACACAGGTTTCCTGGTTAAAAAGGTTCTGGAGGAATGTGAAGCAAGAGGTGCCAAAACCATTCTTCTGAATGTGGGAAAAATAATGCAAGAGCAAAAATGCGGTTTCTGTACAGTATGTTCAAATCCATGTACCGGAAATTGCTATAAGGGTACAAAGCTTGAAGAAGCTTTTGAAATATTAAGAAATGCAGATGGTGTTGTGGTTGCCAGTCCTGTTTACTTTGGCAGTGTTTCCGCACAGCTAAAGGCCATGTTTGATAAAACAAGGAAGGTCAGAGCTAACAAAGGCTTATACAATAAAGTCGGACTTTGTATGGCAGTTGGAGCCTCACATTATGGCGGCGAAGAAACAACAATAAAAGCTATGCATGATATGATGCTTATTAATGGAATGATAATAGTAGGAGACGGCTATATTGATGATAATTGCGGACATCAGGGTGTGTGTGCAACTAGGCCTGCCCAAGAAGATGAAGAGGCAATAAAAAGAGCTGTAATGTCTGCCAAAAGGCTTATAGAAGTATGTAAATCAACTGAAAGTATAAGACAAAGCTGATTTTAAATTTTTAATCGCAGGTGCGGATTACGGAGGATATGACAATAATATGTTGCACGAGTTTTCCAGAAGTGAATTAATTATCGGAACAGCAGGACTAGAAAAACTAAAAAACAGCAAGGTAGCAGTGTTTGGTGTGGGAGGGGTCGGTTCATTTACAGTAGAGGCACTTACCAGAACAGGGGTGGGACATCTTGTATTGATAGATGATGACTGTGTATGCCTTACAAATCTCAACAGGCAGCTTCATGCTACCAGAAAAACCGTAGGCAAGCCCAAGGTTGAAGTTATGCGAGACAGAGTTCTTGAAATAAACCCCAAATGTGATGTTACTATCATTCAGAAGTTTTATATGCCGGACGTGGCTGAAGAGATACTGGATAGTAGCTTTGACTATATTGTAGATGCAATTGACACGGTAACTGCAAAGATTGACCTGGTAGTCAGAGCTAATCAACTGGGGATACCCGTAATAAGTGCAATGGGAGCGGGTAACAAGACTGACCCGACCCGGTTTCAGGTTTCTGATATATTTAAGACAACAGTTGATCCTCTTGCAAAAGTAGTAAGAAAGGAACTAAGAAACAGGGGAATCAAAAAACTAAAGGTAGTGTATTCCACAGAAGAACCTATAAAACCTGTTGAGACTGAGACTTCCAGCTGTAGTGCAGGATGTATATGTCCTAAAGGAACAGCCAGAAAGTGCACGGTGAAGCATCAGATACCGGGAAGCCTTTCATTTGTTCCTTCTGTTATGGGTTTAATTATTGGAGGAGAAGTAATAAAGGATTTGATTGGATTTAAAAAGGATACTGATAAGTAATTAATAAAGAGGAGATTTTTATAATGTTTGATAAACGTATCAACATATTTACCGGTCATTTCGGAAGCGGAAAAACAGAGGTTGCAGTCAATTATGCCATGAAAATGGCAGAAGCCGGGTATAGAACAGCTATAGTAGATTTTGACATAATAAATCCCTATTTCAGAACAGCGGATGCAAAGGATGCACTGGTAGAACAAAAC
>JAEZIU010000345.1 GCA_023436485.1 Bacillota bacterium
TTTGGCAAAATATATTAAAAACCCTATACCAATTGAAGCAATTGAATACAGACGAGGGTTGGAAGACGGTTTTGATGACATTCAAACGGCAATTAGTGCAGGTCTGGATACTGGGAATTATGTAAACCCAGATGTTTGCGAAGATATACCTTTTATAATTACCTTGGAAGGAAAGCATTACATTAGCAAGGGAGACTACATTATAACAGGGGTTGACGGAGAAAGATATCCGTGTAAAAAGGAAATCTTTTTAAAGACTTATACAATACTGAATATTTGATATATTAATTTCTGGAGGGTTTTTTTATGCTAAGTTCAGCAGACCTCCACGTCCGATTCTCCTTTTCGACTATAGAATTGACATTTGAAATCAGCAGCTCATGTCTGTTTGACTTGTTATAGGGAGCTGATTCAGTTAAGTAAAGACGTTTGTGATATTCCAGAATTTCAGCCGTTGTACGATATTCAACCCACTTCTTGTGCAAACCGAAACTTGACTTAAAAGCAGACAAAATAGTAATAAATGAACCCATCAGAGCAACAATATATTTGGTCTGAAAAAACACGTCATTAAATAAGGCAGTAAAAGGAATGAAGGCTGAAATAACTATGTCCAGTATGACAAAGAGGTTGTACAGCTTTTTGTTGGAGGCTGCCTTTTTATCGTAATAATTAAGGTTTCTGTATAAATAATTTTTTGCGTAAAATCTATTTTTATCATTCATAACGGTTACCTAATAATTCATTATAAATTTTTTTGCTATTTGCACTGTCTTTACAGGCGATTCTGATAAATGAATACGGTTTTTAATATATTCGGGTATTCGACTGTCCTGAAACACATCAATACTGCCATCTAATGAAATAGGGCAAATTTCTTTTATTTTGCTCAAATTATTTAAATAAATTGCCTGTCTCAATTCACGTTGTACAAATTGGCTGTTAAGTGAATTATTTGTTATAAACAAAATAAACAAGTCAATTTCAGATAATCTTTCAAGGATATTATCAATAGGTATGTCCTTTTTGTAAGGAGGTAAAAAGTAAAACAGTTTATATTTTTCAGGCAGTGATTGCAAGTCATCTATTATATATTTAATATATGTTTGGTCGTGACTGCTGCATGACAAAAATACCTTTACCATTTTCATCCCCTCAATATTTGCAAGATTATAGTACATTGTATGCCTGTACTATTGAAAACATGTCAAAAGGGAAGTCGTTTTGGCGACTTCCCTTTTGCTTATACTTTAATTAATTTTCAATTAGGTGTTTTTTTAACCCATAGGCAATTGAGTCACCTGACCCAATAAATACCTTTTCAAAATCAGCATATCCAAAGCATCTATTGAGGTGTCCTTGTTGAGGTCAGCTGCCTGTGTATCAATATTCTGATTTATACCTAAAACGTATGACTTCAATGCAATACCATCAAGTGCATCAATTTGACCGTCCTTATTAACATCTCCATAATTTATGGTTGGTTGATCAGGACTGCCAAGCAATACGCCATTTTTTCCAAGCACGATTTTATGATCCAGACCGATAAACTTTCCTTCGCTGTTTTTCCATAGTACAGGATATAAGTAGTTGTCGTACTTATTGTCATTCCATTTCAGGTCTCTTCCGCCGGGGAAAGCAGTTCCTTCGCCACGAGTTAAAAGTCCGCCTGTATCTGCTGAGTCAATATTTATACACCAGAAAGTGTGATGGAGCTTGAATTTATTTTCTAAAATGTAATCTCTCATACATCTCAGATATTTCTTATTGGCCTCCAGAAGTTTGTCCTCTCCTTCCGTGAGTCCTCCCCATTCACCTACAAGAAGTGGAGCAGTTCCGTTTTCCATTATATAAGCCCAATTATCTCTCCAACACTGCTCATAAAGTATTTTCTTTGCTGTGGCGTCGTCACAGGTAGGGAAATCACCTTTAAACCATTCCTGCTCAAAAACCATAGGGCCGTAGTCATGTGGTGAATAAACAAGCTGCTTCTGATAAGCACCCAGGTTAATAGGATGATCCTTTACACCCCTCAGGTTGCCACCCCACCAGTTGCCGTAGTAATCATTGGTGCCTGTCCATGGACTTGTATCAAAGGATTCATCATCCCATAAGCCATCTTTAGGGTACATTTCAACGCCTTCAACAAAAATCAATGCATTAGGATGAACTTTCATTATAGCAAGGGCTGTCTCCTGAGCTACCCTTTTCCAATTGTTTGCATTTGCAGAGTCATCCCATATTGCACTTTGGGAAATCATTTTCAAAGTACCTGTATTTGTATGTGGCTCATTTTTCAAATCAAAACCAATAATGGTATCATCGTTTTTATAGTGGTCAGCAACCCAAACCCAGGCCTCTTTAAAAACTTCTTCTGTTATGGTGCCTTTATACCATAACGGGTAGCTATGTCCCATATTGTCAGTCTCGGCACTATGTACATCAAGAATAACCTTAATACCCACTCTTTTGAAGTTTTCCAGCATAAAATTAAATAATTCAAAGCTGTTCAAGCCTTCCAAATCTACATTATTGTAGCTTGTATCCGTAGAAGCAGGGTATTCACCTTTACTCCATGCATATAGCAGGTCTGTCGCAATCGGCATTCTGACAACGTTAATTCCTTTGTCTGCAACCATCTCTATGTCGGCTACGATATTACTGTGATAGGAATCCAAAAGCATTCTTTCACGGCAATTGAAACCAAACCAGTTGGCACCTGTAATCCAAACCTTGTTGCCGAATTTGTCTACAATATTTGTACCTTCAACATGCAGCCAATCATCACCGGGTTCGGATACACCGGGTTCTGCTGCTGAAACCTTTGTAATTGACGGGATAAATAATGTCAAAATCATTATTAACACAAGAAATACACTAATAGTTTTTTTCATACTCTTTCCTCCCAATTAAAATAAATTAATAATACATTTCTCTTTTGGGATTATATAGTTAAGGAATGAAAGTTGTGAATTGGAATAAATAAAATGAGAAAAGTACTTCCAAGAACCTTTAATTTTACTTTAAATCCACCTATCACCTCCATGGACTAAACTAAAAGTCATACAAATAATACCATATAATCAACTTAT
>JAEZIU010000016.1 GCA_023436485.1 Bacillota bacterium
GTACCAGTACGGTTATTTCCTGATGTATCAACGATTGTATTGCCTGTCTTTGACTCGTCAAATTTATATTCAAGTATCGGAGTTGTCTTTGGTTCTTCAACTGGTGCAGAACCTCCCCATTTTGTCACAATTGCATTGTATTCTGCCTGCGTTACCTGCATTACTGTTCCATGACGTGGCCCGGTTGGCAGTTTATACTCAGAAGTACTCAGCCTCGTAAACACTCCGGATGAAATGTCTGTGGATATCATTGGATAGTAACCGCCGCCTCCGTAGTAGTCTAATAGGAGACACCATTTGTTCTGACCGTTAAACTTAAAGATTGCCGGTCCTTCAACACCTTTCTGGCTTTCGACACTAGTTGATGGTAAAGATACGAAATTCTTATTCAGCAACTGATCACATTTATCTATAAGGATGTTCTTATTAACTTCATCTTTTGAAAACCTGTAATATGTGTCTCCTTGCTTGATGATGGTTGCATCTATTACATCATTACTTCTTTCAATATATAACTTTGGTTCGGTAAAGGTATAAAAGTCTCTTGTCTTTGCTGTGTATATTCTAAACTTGCTAAAGTTATCTGCTCCTACTCGTGATGCCCAGAACATCACATATTCTCCTGTCTTTTCATCAAATACTATTTCAGGAGCCCACGTACAGCCTGCATCATCTCTTGAAACTTTAACCAGCCTTTCTTTAGACCAATTTACCAAATCATTGGATTCCCAAATAACAACCGATTTACTTCCGTATGTTCCAGCATTATCCCAGCCTTTACCATTTGCTATTCTTAGGTCTGTTGCAACCATATAGAATTTATCTCCATCAGGTGACCTCAAGATAAATGGATCACGAACACCTTTATCTCCAACGGTTGAAGTCAGCACCGGATTGTCTTTATTTAATTCATCCCAATGAAGTCCATCGGTACTAGAAGCAAAGTAAATCTGCTCTGCATCAGATCTGGCAGTGCCATTAAAATATGTAAAGAAATATCCCTTATAATCTGATTCGCTTATAGTTTTCGGTTTCGCCTTCACAGTAATTGTCAAATCTGCCGTACCCGTTGCAGTTCCATTTGTAAGGTGAGCCGTTAAGGTTACCTTAGTGTCTGTATCAGGTCTTGTAACAATACCCGCAGGTGCATTGTCATATCCTGAATTCACTACTTCATTAACATTGACAATATTGGGCTTGTCCGTTGACCAGGTTACCTTGACAGTTACTCCATCAGTAACAATTGATGATGGCAAAGTAATATTTCCACGTATATCATCTGCGTTGCGAATAAGAAGTTGCTTTTTGGCATTCTCAATTACTTGATCCTGCCCTTGCAACAATGCCTTAACTGTAACTTGGAATATTTTTGTATCACTTACACTTCCTCTTGTAATTGTTGCGGTGAGCGTTGCCTGTTTATCTGTCTCAGGATATATAGGGCGAGTTACATACCCGGTTGAAGAAATAAGGCTTGTGTCGGAGGATACCCAGGTAATTGTACTGCCATTTACCCCTGATGTCGGCAAATTAATTTTAGAAGTTACCTGACTCACATCTCCAAGGGTTAGTGCTGCTTTGTCCATTGCAACAATATCAGCGGCGCCTCCGTTGCTTAATTCTACTACCTCTGTGCTACTTAATGCCCTGTTGTATAAACGGAAATCTGCAACCTTCCCTTTGAAGTAGTTATCAGCAGTATACGGTGCCCTTCCAATAAAATTTGCTACCGTAGATTCAATATCTTTGGGAGTATATGCAACATTTGTGTTCTCGGCAACCTTCACCCCATCAACATAAAGTGTACCTAAAGTCCCTTTTTGAGTATATGTAACGTATTTCCACACCCCGGTAGTAAAAGCCGAGTTGACCTTAGTGTTTTGCTCGTCAGCCCAGTGAGCTTTTGCAAGCATAACCCTGTATGCTCCTGATTCCAGCAGGAAACCGAAATAATGTGCATTTGCGTCACTTTTTGAATCTGTCGTTGTACCAAAATTAAATACCCAGGACGGGTTGACATTTGACGGGTCAACAAACACTCTGGTGCTTACAGTAGTCTCTGTCAGCCCTGATAGTAGGCCATTGGGCATCTTAACATATCCCGAACTGCCATCTAATTCAACTGCACCCGATCCATTCTGAGCAGTTACCCAACTGCAATTGCCATTCAAAATTCCATCCCGCCCGTTGCCAGAGGAATCGGTAACTTTTGTTCCGGTTCCCTCACTAAACCTGTACCAAAGCATCAAACCAGTGTCAGCATTTGCTTTATTTGCAGGCATAAATGAAAACAGTCCTGTGAGAATTGAAGTAATTAGCAGACACGACAAAATACGCATTTTAATCATATGCTTTCCTCCTAAAATTAACTTTTTAAAGATTTATGGGAGCTTCTATTTCTACAGATAGGTATCATAGTTGGGTTTATACAAGAACATTTTATCATAGTTATATACATATTAGTAAATAAATGTATTATAATTCAATTATAAAGTCAAAAACAAGAAATAAGTATGTATCCAGAGTTTTCAGTTGTTGGTATTTAATGAAGGAGGGGTTAATATGCGGAAAGATTTAAAATTACTGAGAATGGGTTTATTAGTTTTTTTTAACCTGTTTTTTATGCTTTGTATTCTATGCGTAAATGTATACGCTCAAGAAACTATAAAAATTAACAATACGACCCTTAGCTTTAACAAGATTATTTACGCCGATTCAACTACCGGTAATGACACAAGCGGAGCCGGAACTGCTCAAAACCCATATAAAACAATACAGAAAGCCCAGTCCCAGGTAAGTTCCGGGGATGCTGTGGTATTAAAAGGAACTTTCGACGTAGGTAAAAGTTATTCCTTCAAAAGTGGCGTTAGTTTTATAGGTTATGAATTGAACACAACAATAATAGGTACTGATATCTGGTATGGAAATAGCAGTTTTTACAGAATGGTTTTTGACTATGCAAAAAGAGATGAAACTTGGACAATAGGTGGAACAGTAAATTTATATAATGTCGTAATTAAAAATCAGTACAGTAGTAATGGGTCTATAGAGCTGTTTAATACATATTCGGGTAACATGTGGAACTGTTTAGTTGCTAACGGAAATTGGAATTCCTTGAACTGGAGTTCTATGAATGGCAACTTTAAAAATAATGCTATTAGTAAAACTTTCAGCTGGTCACCTTTTGTCTTGCGGGGTGTCACATATGATTCCTTATTCAGGATTACATCAGGAGGATGGCAAAATACAGGAACGGGTACAAATCCTGATGGAACACGTGCCAGTATAGGAGTTTATGGCGGGGACTTCGCATGGGGTTGGGTAGATCCTAATATTCCACCCAAGATACCTAATTATAATGTTACAACTCAGGAAAATACGGCTGTCAGTGGAAAAGTAGAAGGTACAGACTCAAACGGGGATACTTTGTCGTACACAACAAAATTTACCCCAGTTAATGGTGAATTGAACCTAAGCTCCGATGGCTCATGGATATATACCCCAAAGTCAGATTTTACCGGAACAGATCAATTTGTTATTCAGGTATCTGACGGAAAAGGTGGAATCGCAAATTCTACGGTAACTATAACGGTAAATCACATCAATCGAGCACCTAAGTTTGACCTTATGGAAAATAAGGTCACTGAGGAAGGTAAAACACTGGAATTTACGGTAACAGCTTCTGATCCTGATGGCGATACTATATCACTAGCGGCAAAAGGTTTGCCCGAAGGAGCTACCTTTGACCCCGAAACAAAAACTTTTAGTTGGACTCCTGACTATAATCAAGCAGGAAATTATACCGTTAATTTTACAGTAACCGACGATAGTCTGACATCTGGTCAAGACGTCATTATGACCGTTAATAATGTTGAAACTTGGTTAACCAAACCGAATATGCCTACCATGAGAAGTAGCGTTGCATCAGTAGCCTTGGACGATAGTTTGTATGTTATAGGCGGTATCAATAATACCGGTTCTTTAAACACAATTGAGCAATTTAACTCTTCAACAAATACATGGGTTTCAAGAGCAAGCATGCCTACTCCAAGACAAGGTGCAGGTGCAGCGGTAGTTAATGGAAAAGTATATGTTATAGGCGGAAAAAGCGGTATAAGCGTTGTAAACGTTGTGGAGGAATATGACCCTGAGTTAGACACCTGGACTACCAAAGCACCCTTGCCTACTGCTAGGTTTGGACTAAGTACAGTGGCAGTCAACGGTAAAATATATGCTATCGGTGGGTATACTGGAGCAAGCTACCTGAGTACAGTTGAGGAATATGATCCCACAACTGACACTTGGACTAAAAAAGCAAGCATGACTGTCAGACGGACAGCAATGGGGACAGATGTAATCAACGGTAAAATTTATGTAGTCTGCGGTTTCAACGGAACTTATCTGAATACGGTAGAAGAGTATGATCCGCTGACAAATATATGGAATACAAAAGCAAATATACCAACAGCAAGACGCGGTGCCGGGGCAGCAGCAGTCAACGGCAAGTTGCTTGTTGCAGGAGGTTATAACGGGACTGACCTTAATGTATTAGAGGAATTCGATTTAGAAGCGAATACCTGGACAGTTAAGGAAAATATGCCAACAGCCAGAGGGTGGGTTGGCATAGCTGTGTTGAACAGCGAAATATATATTTCCGGTGGAAACAGTAGTAATGCAAGCTATCTTAACATATTGGAAGTGTATGCACCTTAATGTTGCCTAATGGCAATATCGGCCGTAATAGACATTATAAAATTGTTTTAAAAGGACTGAATCCTGTATGTTGAGTACTGGACTCAGTCCTTTTTTATGCCTAATCCGATTCTTTCAACGGCACACCAACATTCTTAATAAAAAAGTCTACATCTCTGTTACCCGTTTTTTCAGCTTCCTCTGTGAAGAAGCAACCCGGTAATCCGCCTTTGGTACGGTGGAATAAAACACATGAACAACATTTACCCCAATTTTCACAATGTTTAAAGGTGCATTTACACTTACTTTCGTTTCCTAAATTATCTTCTCTGTTACAAGTCATTTTTTCCCCCGAATATTTTAAATTTTATTAAGGTAATTATTTTTCTCCATAGGCAACAAAAATACTAATTCTTGCATCATCACATCCACAACCAGAGGTTGCACAGCAATTGCCACCGGCACAATCAAGAATTACATTTTTCAGGCCGGCAGAAGAAAACCATTTTTTTATGTCTTCTCGCTTGAATCCCATCCACCGGTCATGGTGCTCAGTTTTCAGAAAATCAAAATTATGTTCATCCAGATCAGTTATAACAAGCTTTCCGCCTGGTTTTAGTATTCTGAACATTTCTTTTATTGCTTTTAAAGGCTCTTCAACATGGTGTAAATACATATTTGCCATTGCATAGTCTGCATAATTATTTTCAATCGGGAGACATTCAGCTTCGCCTTGTCGGTATTCTACTCCGCTATTTGTACCGAATTTATTTTTCATCTGTTGCAACATTTCTTCTGATCTGTCTATAGCAATAACTCTCAACCCCTTTTGTATAAGGCCTTCAGTTACAAACCCCGTACCGGCACCAATATCTGCTGCGATTTCCCCTTCTTTAACATTTGCAAGACTATATGCCTTTTCTCGAACAGCTTCTGAAAAAAATCCCTGCCGCATTGTATCCCATTTATTTGCTACTTCGTTAAAATATATTTTACTATTTATGAGATTCCCTCCCTTCTATTTCAAATCCAGCAATTTTTCAACTATTTCAGAAGAATCCTTTACCATTTTGAGGCAAATCGTTTTAAAAAGATTCTTTTCGCCAGCTGCACTCATTTCTTCCGGAACACTGATATCATAACCTAATAATTCTTTACATCTGACTGAACCATTCAATTCAACAAATTGTCTCTTGTATTCCTGAACAAGTGCATAGGTTTTTTCCTTTGCAGCAGTATCATCAACTTGCACCTTTCCATATTTTAAACCAATTAACATTATTGCGCCTGTTACCGCACCACAAGTCTCACCAATATACCCCATACCTGCACCGAAGCTACCCGCAATTCTTAAAGCTAATTCAGGGTCCAATCCTAATTGACCGGAATATGTAGAAAAAACTGCTTGTGCACAATTAAATCCACTTAAAAAACATTGCTCAGAACATTCAACTTTATTCATAATTAAACCACCTTTCTCTAACAACAATCGCTTTTATCAATGGCTTCCAATAGGATTCCCAAACTTTCCAATACCTGAAATTTTTTATTATCAGGAATTGAATTGTATATTTTACCAAAATATGAATTCATACTTTCCTCTATTTCTGTAAACAGTTTAGCCCCACTGTCTGTGAGTGAAATGGTTACATACCTTCTGTCTTCCGGGTCAATATCTCTTTTTGCCAGTTCTGCCTTAACCAAGTTATTTACTGTTCTGCTCATGGTACTATTTTCAAGATTTAATAATTCTGCCAACTCATTTAAAGAAATACTACCTGAACGCCCTATTTCAACTAAAGCATGGCATTGACCTAAAGTTACACTACAGCATGAAGTTTGGTTTTCCTTTAAAACACCCAATTTTCTTTCAAGAACTCTAATCAATTCTCTTAATTTCTTTGAATCACCGGTAATATTCATTATTTGATTGCCTCCTGAAATAATTGTACCATACAATAGTTGTAATATACAACTATATTGTTTAAAATCCTAAAAGTTCAATAACCTTCTTTTCAACTAGTCTGTTCTTACCTTTGTAAGGAAAATCATGTATGTGAAGTGCCGGATTAAAATTTAACTCAATGACACTATATTTATCTTTATCTGGACTTGCTTTAATATCCGGGATGATAATATCCGCTCCACATATTTTTGCTCCCACAGATTTTGCAGCCTTTACAGCAATGGTTTTGTATTCATTGATAATATCATCTGTAAAATCTATACTGTCTCCCCCAGTACTGATATTTGAATTTTCACGAAGATAAACTATTTCATCTTTTTCAGGTACAGAATCAAAATCTTTACTCTGAAAAGCCAGGTATTCCTTTTCAATAAACCCTAATTCTATCTTTTCAAGCGGTGTAACATATCCTTTTCCCCTTAATGGATCCTTGTTCTTTTCTTTAACCAGCTCCCTGATTGAGTGTTCACCATCACCTATAACATTTGCAGGTACTCTGTGAAGAATTGCTGCAACTTCGTCACCAATTAATAAAAATCTATATTCTTTACCTGAAATAAATTCTTCTATCAAAACATAGCCATCATATTTAAATGCCTGCTCTAAAGCAGTTACAACATCGTTCTCTGTATAAGGATTCTTTAAAATTACTACTCCTTGGCCGAAGTTAGTTGATTTTGGCTTAATAACTATATCTTTTCCCCGAAAACTTGAAATCTTTGATTTATAATCATCACCGTTTTTAATTGTTACCCCATCAGGTACACTTATCTCGTTTTCTCTTAGTATTTTCTTCGTAACCTCTTTGTTTTCCATAATTAACGGAGAAATATACGAGTCAATTGAAGTACGTGTTGCCTGCTTTAAATATTCGATTTTCCCTTCTTTTTTTAATCTGATAAAATTATCATCCCAATCTAAAACTTCCACCTCAATACCCCTTTGTATTGCCTCTTTTATAATCATTTGCGTAGATAATTCCAAAGCCTCATAACCTTTCAACATTTTTCATTTCCTCCCCTGTATTATTTTGATTTTTGTGTTCCATAGCCTTTCTAATTCCAAAAGTGATAAAAATTTCTTCCTTCAACTTCAGATCATTGATAATTCTATTTGAAGGAAGCAGTGATTTATCCGTTAACTTATTAAATTCATTAACAACACATTCCACGTATTCGCTGGTATTTCCGGCATCATCCATAACCTTTGCTATCTGAAAAAGTTTATGAAAAATGTTCTGTCCCCAATCCTCCATTAATACTTGCCCTCTGGTGTACCGGTAAAGAGAAATCTTATTCTTTCTACCTGAAATAGCAATCAAATTGTGGTTTTTATCCATAAGATCAAGCTCTTTTCTTTTTATATCTTTACTCTTTTCAAAGAGGCAATAGAGCATAAACACCTGTAAAAAATACATTTGTTCAAGACCAATTCCTGATCTTTCATAAGGATTAACATCTATAATCCGTACCTCGGCATACCCGACACCTCTTTTTTCAAGAGCATCAAGCTGACTTTCTCCTTTTTTAGCAACTTGTTTCAGACGTATAGCCGAATAAAATTCACTGTCTTTTTGCAGCACATTTTCGTTAAGCTGAATTTGTTTACCATCTTTGAACATTCCAATTTCCGAGTATTTTTTGCTTTTAGTTTTCATCAATTCTCTGATAGTTTCCAAATATTCAGATTTGCTATTGTAAGACACTGTGAATTTGCCTTGTTCACCATTCGAATAACCAAATCGGCTTACTCGTAAGGAGGTCGCATATTTCTTATAATTGTTGATAGGATTGCAACATTCAGGACAACATTTTCTAATCGTCTTTAGTTCATTTTGAATTATAGTATTGAATGTGCTATCCGTAGAAGGAGATGCTCCAAACAGGTATATCAACAACCACCTATATCTCAAGAAATTTCTTGCCATTGAAAAGTACGCTTTATCAATAAATTCATACTTATCTTCTCCATTACCCCAGTATTTGTGTAAAATATCAAATAGTTCATCAGTAAAGGAAAAATTAAAATGGATACCTGAAATCGTTTGCATTTTTTTGCCATAGCGGGCTGCAAGTCCACGTCTGTATATTTCCTTCTCTCTACCTTCGGGAGTGTCATCAAATTTTGAGATTGGAATATATTTTTCTGGCGGTAATCTAGGAGGCATACTTAATGGCCATAATAATTCGTTTTTAAGTTCACAGTTAACCTTCAAAGTCAACATTTCCAGATACTTATAAACCTCCCCAACAGAAGAAAGAGGTGGTGTTACAAGTTCAAGTTGACTTTCTGAAAAATCAGTAGTAACCTCACTGTTTTGTAATTTGTTTCCAAAGGCCACTGGGTGATTGGTTAACGCTAAATTTCCGTTTTTAGTAACTCTCTGAGCTTCTCTTTCAATACCCCATTTACCTTTTAGCAAAGTAGAGCTATCCGTTTTTTTTATAATATCCAATACCTTTTCAAATTTCCAATTCATAGTACCCTCTCAAATTTATTAAATATATATTCTAATGTTTCATAACTATCGAACAATTATAATAAAATTTTTTCCCGCCTCAAATATCAGGAAAAAATTATTTTAAAAAGTTTTGGATTTCAAGAATTGCTTCCTTATTTATTTTACACATAAAGCTTTGACCTTTACGCGTATAAGTAATTAACCCTGCATTCTGCAATTCTTTAAAATGATGAGAAATAGTTGACCGGGACAAATTCATACAGCAACAGGCTTTTGTAAAACATTTTTCAATGCCGTCTGTACAGGTATATTCCCCATCCGTACATTCGCCTTCCTCACACCACTCGTATAAGGCTTTAAATAAATTAAATCTTTGTTCACATGAAAGTGCTTTAAATATTTTTACCAAATCTAATGTTTTCATAGTTCTATGGTAATCGAACAGTCAGTAATTGTCAATATTCTTTATTTAAAAAATACTTCTTTCTCCAGAATAAAGCTACATTAACTAACCCAATCATAACAGGCACTTCAACAAGAGGCCCTATTACCGCAGTAAATGCCTCTTTAGACTCAATTCCAAATACAGCAACAGCAACTGCTATAGCCAGTTCAAAGTTATTGCTTGCCGCAGTGAAGGCCAAAGTAGTAGATTTGTTATAGTCAATTCCTGATTTGTAGCTTATAAAGAAAGATGCTGAGAACATTATTATAAAGTAAATCAGCAGTGGTATTGCTACCCTAACAACTTCAAGCGGCAGCTGAACAATATATTGACCCTTATATATAAACATTACAATTAATGTAAAAAGTAAAGCTATAAGAGCTAAAGGACTAATTTTAGGAACAAATTTTTTAGAGTACCATTCCGTACCCTTTAGCGGCTCCAATATTAATCTGGTGAGCATCCCAAGGACAAACGGAATACCAAGATAAACAGCTACGGACAGTGCAACTTCTCCCATTGAAATATGTACTTCATACCCTGTAAGCCCAAATACAGGCGGTAACACTGTCACAAATAAATACGCAAAAATTGAATAAAATACTACTTGGAATATAGAATTAAATGCAACTAAAGCTGCAGCATATTCGCTATCCCCGTCAGCAAGACTATTCCAAACAATAACCATTGCTATGCATCTGGCAAGACCAATTAAAATTAAACCTGTCATTAAAGCAGAATCAGATTTTAAGAATAATATTGCAAGAACAAACATCAAAATTGGTCCGATAACCCAGTTTTGAACTAATGATAAAATTAACACCTTAGGATTCTTAAAAACCTTACCCAGTTCTTTATAATTTACTTTTGCAAGTGGTGGATACATCATTATTATTAGGCCTATTGCAATAGGCAATGATGTTGTTCCAACAGACATTTTTGACAACATATTCGCTGACCCGGGTACTGCCCATCCTAGTATTATTCCGCACCCCATAGCAAGGAATATCCATAATGTTAAAAACTTATCCAGCAATGATAATCTTTTAGTTTTCAAAATTAATTCCCCCTTTATAAAATTTGTGAGTTGTTTCCGCAAGTAGAACTATTTTTACAAATACATTCATCCGTATCCGTAATTAGATTCATAAGAAACAAAATTAGCTTATTACAATTTGTATTATCCAAAGAGTAATAGTTCCAAAGCCCTTCTCTCCTATTTTTTACCAGGCCACATTCAATTAACACCTTCATATGGTGAGATAAAGTTGGCTGTGTAAATTCAAATTGTTCCAAAATATCACAAGCACATTGTTCACCGCATGACAAAATATCAATAATTTTTAGCCTCCCAGGGTCAGAAAGGGCTTTAATAATTTTAGCGTTATTTTCGTATTTCTTCATCTGTTTTCCACTCCGTTACATTGATATAATTAATATAAAATATATACCATTATAGATATAGTTTCAATACATAATTGTATTATTAACGTTAATCCAGCAATTATATTTACAAATATCTATATAGCCATCTTATGTATTATCACAGTCGTTTATTCAACTTCAACATTAATATAAAAAACTTTTTCTATATTTAGTAACCAATTAACATAATATTAAATATAAATATAATAGATGATATTTTTTGAGGAAACCTATTATGGCAACAGGCAGATTAAGAATTCACGTTTTTAAAGGTTATACCTATTCCCCTTTGGAAAATGCTAAGATTACTGTGATACAAAATAAGGAGACAAGCAATAGACAAACCATACAAAGTTTAGTTTCAGACTCATCAGGGGTTACTAATACTATCGAACTGGAAGCACCTCCTATAGAATATTCGTTAACGCCTTCAGATAAACAACCCTACAGTCTTTGCAAAATAGTTGTCGATGCCGGCGGCTATAATAAACAAGTCATTTCCGGATGTCAGATATATCCCGGAATTACTTCTATTCAACAATGCTATTTAAATTCTGCAAATGAAAGCCGACCAGACGAAGATGTTTTCGAAATTTCCTCAAATACATTATTTGGAGAGTATCCCGCAAAAATACCCGAAACTGCAATGCCTGCCCATATTTCAAAACCCGGTGCTCACTTTGCAATACCCCTTACTGAACAAAAAATTCCCAACTCTATTATTGTACATGATGGAACAGCAACCAATCTGAATGCAACTAATTTAAAAATATTCTATAAAGAGTATTTAAAAAATGTACTTTCATCAGAAATATACCCTACCTGGCCTATAGAAGCTATAAAAGCTAATGCATATGCAATTATATCATTCACTTTAAACAGAGTATTTACAGAATGGTATTGGGGTAAAGGGAAATTTCATATTACAAGTTCCACAGCCACTGATCATAAATATACTCGGGGAATTAACTTTTCTTCCGTAGTAGAAAGCATTGTAAATGAATTATTTTCAAGTTATATTAAAAAGCCTCAATATGAATTTCCGCTTTTAGCACAGTATACTGATGGGAAAAAAGTCCCCCACCGAAGCGGATGGATGACACAATGGGGAAGCAAACAATTGGCTGATCAGGGAAAAACGGCAGCTGAAATCATAAAATATTATTATGGTTCGGATATATCACTATTCAAATTGGATAAGATAGGCGAGTTATTACAATCCTACCCCGGTTACTCATTAAAAGTTGGTTCAAAAGGTGAGCCTGTTAAAACTATTCAAAAGTTTTTAAATAAAGTTTCAAAAAATTACCCTCTAATACCAAAATTGAATGAGGATGGTAATTTTGATAATAACACTAAAAAGGCTGTGGAAACTTTTCAAATCATATTTACTCTAACAAAAACAGGTATTGTAGACTATGCAACCTGGTATAAAATTTCGGATATTTATGTTGGACTTGTTGGAAGATAATATATTAAAAACCGCAAGTTCTATTAATCGGAGGACTATCATAATATGTAATAATATATTTTGCAATGAGGTTAATATTAATGACTGCTGAGGTAGCTCTTCTTAACAGAAACGGTGTTGCGTTGGCATCAGATAGCTATGGATTAGTTAAAATAGGTAACAAAAAAAAGTTTATATCTGTTAATAAAATCTTTTCGCTCTCCCAAAGCCATCCACTGGGGATAATGATATCTAATTTCGTTAATTTTATGAGTACTCCCTGGGAAACCATAATAAGTGTTTATAAATCATATATCGGCCAGAAGTCGTTTAACACATTGAGAGAATACACCGATAATTTTATTGGTTTTTTATCTAGTGATAAAAGATTTAGTGCACCCCTTGTGGAAAAGCTTATTATAGAAAACGCTATGGACAATTGCATACAAGAAGTAAGCAAGTCAGTGAAATTAACGAATGACTACACTAAAAACATTAGCATTGAAATAGAAAAGCAGCTACTATTTTATTCAAATCAAAAATACTTAATAGGCTTTGATGACAACTTTACAAAGTACTTTTCGGAAATCCATGGCAAAGATTTAGAACAATACATTCAAAAGAAACCTGAAATTAATGTTGATATAAAAGCTCAACAGAATTTAATTAGATTGTGTGCGTACACAATAAGTAAAAGTAATTTTATATATGATAATTTCGGCAGTTCAGGTGTTGTTTTTGCAGGTTATGGCGATAATGATATTTTCCCATCTTTAATAGGTTTTGATATTTTTGCCTCAATTGACAGAAATCTTATATATAAAACTTCAACAAGTACAACTATAGGATTTGAAAATAAACAGGCAATCTATTCTTTCGGTGTAACTGATGTATTAGCAGCCTATATAGACGGAATAAATCCTGATTTAGAAAATATGATGTTTCAAGAAATTGAATCCGGATTTAAGGATTTAACTAGGACAATACAAAATAAATTCCAGTTACCTGATAAAGCTCAGGGCTTCTTAAACAGTACAACTACATCAGCAATTAACAATTTTAAAAAGAATTTCTTGGATTTTCAGCAAAAAAACAGTATAGAGCCCCTCCTGATTATGGTCAACATGCTTAGCAATCAAGAATTGCTGACTTTAGCTGAGTCTTTTGTTCACTTAACTTTAACCAAGCAGAAATTCTCTACCGATGAACAGATTTCAGGCGGTAAAATACATGTTGCCTCTATTACTAAAGGTGACGGATTCTGGGAGAGGTACATATGACTGCTGAAATAGGAATTCTTAATAGAAACGCTGTTGTATTGGCTGCAGATAGTACCTCTACTTTGACGGTTGCAGGTAAGTCAAAATTTATTAGTGTAAATAAGCTTTTTGCCCTATCAAAACATGTTGGAATGATGGTATACAATAATGCTTACTTTACAAATATGCCATGGGAATTAGTAATTAAAGTGTACACTATATTTAGTAAAAGCATAACTTTCGATACATTACAGGAATATTGTGACAGCTTTCTAAAATTCTTGATAAGCGAACCCAAAATTTATGATCCGAATTATGAAAATAAGCTTGTAGAATCAGTATTGGAGTACTGCTTAAAAGATATTGGCATTCAACAAATTGAAGAAAAGCTTTCATACTTCTCAAACCTCAAGTTTTCAGATGGCTTTGATGAAAATTTTATTAAAGCATTTATAGAAAAACACCAACTTCATTTAAAGTCATATATTAATGATATGGTTAATGTCAGCATAGATAGTAAAACCCAGGCAAATATTATATTATTGTGTGCAAATATTATCAGCAAAAGTGACTTTCTGATTAATACAATGTCGTCATCAGGCATAGTAATTGCAGGATATGGAAGTAAAGAAATTTTCCCCTCCCTGAACGAATACAAAATCGTCGGTATCGTCAGCGGAAAATTAATTTATCAAATCAAAAACAGTGTCAAAATATATGAGGCAAGTAATATTCCAACGAATACTTTTTCTACAATCATGACATTTGCCCAAACAGAGATAGTAGAAACCTATACTCTTGGTATAGATACAGATATAAAAAATGCTATATTCAATGGGATAAATAGTATCTTCAATAACTTTTACGATATACTGATATCTGAATTTGATAATCCTTCGGAACATATATTTTCAAATAAAGAAATAGATAAGATTAATGCTATTGGTTTAAAACTAAAAAAACAAATTGAGGACTCTTTTACATCGGTTCAAACAGCTAAATATATTGAACCTTTCAGGGATATGGCAGGTTTTCTCGGCAAAGAAGAAATGGCAGCTCTGGCTGAATCACTTGTAAATTTAACTTCTAACAGACGTAGATTTACAACCGATGAAGAAACTGTGGGCGGAGCAACTGATGTTGCAATTATCACAAATGGCGAGGGTTTTGTATGGATTAAGAAAAAATGAACGTTTTTCTGTTTTAACACTTATACTCCCGTATAAAATTGTATCAATGATTGCTTCCAAGATATTTGCAAGTGTTTCTAGCGGCTCATCTTTGGATATTTTACCGTCGCTCACATTCATCGTCCATGATTCATTGTTTCGCTAAAACCTACATCGTGTAGGTTTTCCGGTAAAATATCCGCGTTCGCCCATAAACAACTGCAAATATCTTTAACCAAGCTTCTATTGATATAATTTATACTCGCGTAAAGGTTAACAAAGGTAAAAATTAATTGTGCAACCGCCCCCCCTTTATTTACTCCTTACTCCTGCATTCCTTTTCCTTATCCTTATACAAGCTTTGCTTATACTTTTTATAGGCCTTTTCATATTCATCGGCCGCTTTGGCAAACTCCCCATTTTTATATAGTCGGAAAGCTTTCAAGGAAGGTTCAATAATTTCAATTTTGGCCTTACTTCTGAGTTTTTCAAGCCATGTATTTAGTTTATCTGAAATGGAAAATTCCCTTACAAGCATCATTTTCTTATACTCATCTTTAGGGTGGGCTGATTTGGGCATGTCTTTGTACTGTTTGGTATATTCATCGTATTTTGTGCTGAAGTCGTTTTCATCAAGACTTATTCCATATTCCTTTGCAATATCCGGAACACTCTTTAGCTTTAACAGATATAATTCAACATCTTTTTTGTATTCGGCTTCAGACTTATAATCAAGTCCTTCGCTGATACTGGCACCCTCACCACCGGCACCTTCTAGGCTTGGCTTTACGTATTTATTATAATAGTCATTTATTTCTTTTTGAGTCACTTTGTAACCTGATTCATTGTAAAAATAGTTGTCTGCCAGTGCTTTTTTGATTACTTCCTCGAGAATCAGATCATTTACTTCTTCATCGGTTTTCTGCATCAATTCTGAGTTTGATTTGTTTCTTTCAAAAAAAATATTTTTTTCATCACGAAAAACGCTTGTTTCAACAACTTTACCGTTTATACTCAGTGCTTGTTCGCCAAATACATAGGTTGAAGCTTTTCCGGCTTTTTTAGACAAAATAAAAGCTGTACTTAAAGTGGCAAGAATAATCAATAAAATTAAACTTATAAGAATTATCCTATTTCGTTTTACAGATAACATACCTACACTTTGCATAGATTTCATCTCCCCTTACACAAATATATAGATAAT
The DNA here is from genome assembly GCA_023436485.1 of Bacillota bacterium. Taxonomy (GTDB): domain Bacteria; phylum Bacillota; class Clostridia; order Acetivibrionales; family DSM-1351; genus Ruminiclostridium. The sequence goes on from JAEZIU010000016.1 coordinate 16,072, forward strand.
ATTACAATAAATAATAAAAATTTACAATATTATAAAAATAAAGCCAATCACCATATAAAGATGATTGGCTTTATTAGAAGAATTATCCTTGTTTTATTTCTTTTTTCCTTCCGCTGAATAAAACTGATAGCACAATACTGGAAGTAAGTATAAAGAGTATTATTCCTAATGAAAGTTCAATGGGTATTTTAATGTCAAACATAAGCACGGATAGCTTTACTCCCGTAAATACCAGAATCATTGCCACACCGTACTTAACATACTTGAATTTTTCATGCAGGTTTCCAAGAACAAAATACATGCTCCTAAGCCCCATTATGGCAAATATGTTTGAGGTGTAAACAATAAAAGGATCAGTTGTTACAGAGAATATAGCGGGTATTGAGTCTACAGCAAATATAATGTCCGTAAATTCTATTAAAATCAGAACAGCGAATAAAGGTGTGGCATGCAGTATTTTGTTCTTTCTTACGAAGAATTTATCCCCTTCCACCTTGTCAGTAACCGGGATTATTTTTCCAAGAACCTTTATAATCTTACTGTCCTTTACCGAATTATTATCTTCATTCTTAAAAATCATTTTTATGCCGCTAATAATGAGAATAGCTCCAAATACATACAGAATCCAGTGGAACTTATTAACAATGGTAACGCCAAGTAAAACAAATATAAGCCTTAGAATCAATGCTCCAACTATACCATAATTCAGTATTCTTCTTTGATACTCTTGTTTAATTGCAAAGCTGCTGAATACCAAAATAAATAGAAATAGATTGTCTATACTCAAACTTTTTTCTATTACATAGCCGCCCAAAAACTCCAATGCCGGTTCCTTGCCCATAAATAAGTATATTCCGGCATTAAACAACAATGCTAATCCAATCCAGAATAAAACCCACTTTAGTGCTTTCTTTGTAGACATTTAACATCCTCCTGTTTTTAAATTATATATAAAAAAAGACTTTTAACATAATCAGTTTCAGATTATGTTAAAAGTCTCGTTAACCGTATAGGAAACAAAGCCAGATGCAGTTGCATCATGTATGTTGACTTAGTTATTTAATAACTACTCCCCTTTAACAACCTTATTATAATATACAAACCATATTTGCGTCTATTAAGAGAATGTTAATTGTATGTTAATTAGTTTTTTTTACAAGACTCATATTGTCTATGGTGACATCAGTTCCGTTGAATGTACTCCCCCCGAGGCTGATTATAAGTGCACAGTTGGAATCGCTTGCAGGTGCTTTTATAACTGTTTCGTAATGTTGAGGCTCTTTTGTGGCCGTCAACTCACCTGAATAATATGGGGCCCAAGGTGTATAATTCTGTTGAATACATAATGGCAGCTGACGGGTTTCACTGCAACTGTAATCAAAGGAAAGTACATATTCAGCACCTTCTTCAATCATAAAGCCGGATGCATCAATCTGAGTATTCCAGTTTTCCGCCCCACCATTCTTAATTGAGAGTGTCAATCCTATGTTTGGCAACATTTTATAGGTCAAATCTACATCAGGTGTATTTAGTAGTGCCAGTATAGGGCTTATTTCCAGTAAATTTGAGTTTGAGGTTAATTGCTTTCCATTATAGTTTACAAACACCCCATTTTTAAAATCCTTGCTGTTGATATATTTTGTCAACCATTTTAAACGATTGTCCAACCAACCGCTAAGATAGTGATAATGCTGTCTGAAGGTTTTGAGGGCAGAAATTTCAGCCGGTTCGATGTATACCTGCTTTCCTAATACATCCCATCTTTCGAAGTTTCTGCAATAGGACTTGTAATTCGTTTGAGCTTCTTTAATAATTGTTTTTGGTATACCGTTTATTTTACCTTGAAGTTTGTTCCAACGCTTTTTTACTAAATCACGGAACCAACTCTTTGAAAGTGCTTGGCAAAACCACGGATTGGAATTTGCATTCACATTCAGAACATTATATGGATTAAATCCTGCATATGATTCAAAACCCTTTACACAGTTTGCATTTCCCATGGCGAGGTCAAAATCCCACATAGGGCCAAAGCAGAGCTTTCCTCCGGCATCCTTGTACATATAAAAGCTGTCCCAGCCGGCATCAACATTATTGACAATTTCATTGCCGATATAGATGTCCACTAAAGAGTCAAGGTCTATGTATTTTCTCAATTCTTTTTCGTTGCCGTTTTTCAACGTGTTGTAAGCCTTTTCAATGTACTTTGAAATATAATTAATCTGCTGTGTTTTTATTGATTGTGTTTCTGATAAATCATTCTTTACTTCATAGGTAGCCGTATCAATGTCAAACTTGTTATCTTCGGCGTATCTGCTCATTTCAACAAGATAACCGTTATTTTCAACTTCATTTGGTTCTTCAGAAATTGCCACACGGTTCTTATTTATGTTAACATCCTCACACAGCAAATATACACCTTGATATTCATGGTTCACATAAAGTTCTACAGAACGGCAATTGGGCGAATAGGAAATGTTGTCCAGTAATTCTGCAAAATGATAGACTGTAAGATTTCTTAAAAGTGAACCATCATAGCAATTTGAAATCAAACACCATGTTTTACCTTTTCCATCTCCGATATGAAGAAGATTTTGCTTTTCCCCAAATTTTAATTTGTAGCTCTTCTTTTCGGAATACATAGAACTGTTTCCACGCAGCTTTACTGATGTAGCAATATCAGACATTTCATATTTACCATCGTCATTAATTACGCTGATTTTTGTATCAGTGTAAACCTCATCAGAATCAATTTTCCTGTCTGAGTCAGTATTTATTGTAACAATTGGCATTTCATACTGAACATATTCAGATGAATCAGCTGTTTCAGCTGCAAATGTCTGAGTGCTGAACCCCACCATACTTGTTGACAGGAACGTAAAGATTAAGACAACCGCTATAGCTGATAATTTTCTTTTCATAGTTATAACCTCCTGTATAATTTTAGGCTTTGGATTGGTGTCAAACTGTTTAGTATATATGACAAGGGCCGGAAAAATTGAGTTTTCGGCCCTTGTCGAGTGCTTATCCCACCTGGAAATCAAAAAGGAGCTTTAATTTGATTACCTAAAAGGCAGATATTGTACCAAGAAGATACTTTTTGAGTAATGCAAGGTCAATTGCATTAACAGAACCATCTTTGTTTACATCTGCTCTCACACTGCTCTCCGAATCCAATTGTAAAGAACCAAGCAGATATTTTTTCATTAATGCAAAGTCAATGGCATCTACAGTTCCACTGCCGTCTACATCTCCGAGATTGATATTAGTAACAACAGGTTCGACTCCATACTTGAGTTCGCCCTTGATATAAGCAGTGACTTTTTCATTATCCCCATAAGCACTTTCCATTTTAGGATTACATGAATAATCATTTGTATAGTCATAATCGGACGAGCC
>JAEZIU010000042.1 GCA_023436485.1 Bacillota bacterium
CCTGATTTGACAGATAAGGTCAATTCCCAACAGTATGACTATTTGGAAAGAGCAGAAATATTCCAGGGAAAAGTAAATAGCATTATTTCGTATTTGATTGATAAGCATTCAGAGAATAAGGAGTTCAGGTCAGCTAAAACAGGCATGAATTTTGTAGATTTGCAGGGAGAATACAACAATCTTATGAATTTTGAAATCAAGTCCCTGTTTTCCTTGGTTTTTTCAGGAAGGCTTACCAAGGATAAGGAAAAATTAATTAAGAATTATGAATATAAAATCAATCAATTAAACTTTAATAGCAGCAAGAAACTTGAAGAATCAAATACTACCCTCAATATATTAAAGGAATACTCCAAGAATGATACAGTTAGAACTCAGATTAACAATGGCGATTCCAGGCCAAATACGAATAATAATGTTATAGATGCCGATAAGTTCAAGACTTCGGAAACCACATATGATAAAATAATGAATCAATATGTGGATTCAGGTGTGGCAAGATATAACAATCAGATAGATGCAAATGAATGCAGTAAAATTGTACAGATTTTTCAAAATGACAATGTTCCCTTAGCACAAAAACAGGTTATGACTCAAAAAGCTGAAGCACTGACAAAGAGGATAGATACACAACTTAAGAAATTACTTTCCGTCACTGACTCCACATTGGCGGATTACCGCAGATTTAAGGGAAGTAAGTATATTTCTTACTTGTCTTCAGTAAATATTATAAGTAATTTATCTCTTAAATTTTATTTTCTGATTTCGGCGGTCATTGGATTAGGCTTTGGCATGGTCCTGGCTATTGCAATTGAAATCATATATAAATCAAGGGCCGTCCATGTCAGAGCTCAGGATGAGGTTGTATAAAATGGGTTTGATTAAGAAAATATTACTTGGATTTTTAGGAATATGTATCATATTTACAGGTATTCTGGCACTGACTCTAATAGATAACAGCAGGGTAGACATTTCAAATTATAGTATTTATTCAGAAAAATTGCCCAAGGCTTTTGACGGTTATAAAATAATGCTGCTTACTGATTTTCATAATTCTGATAATTATGATGAAATCACTGAAAAGATAGCGGAGTCAAAGCCGGATATAATGGTTTTGGTCGGGGATATGGTCAATGTAAAAAATACTTCCTTTGAAAATCTTGAAAAATTGATTGATAAAAATAAAGACCTAGCACCTATGTATTTTGTAAGCGGAAATAATGAAAAATGGTCTCAGGATGAAAAGGTGGTAATTAAGCTTCTTCAAAATAAAGGCGTTAATATCCTGAATAATAAGAGTACTAAGCTTGTCTATCAAAACAGCGCCATTGTTCTTACCGGTTTTGAAGATGTGGTCTATTCTGATGATGCAATGCGTCCTGCGGTTGTAGAGGCCTCTTTGAAGGAATTATCAAGTAATAAGGAGAATGAAGGGTACTTCAATATTTTGCTTTGCCATCGTGCCAATTTCTTTGATATGGTATCAAAATACCCATTTGACCTTACACTGTCAGGACATCTTCATGGAGGACAGGTAAATCTGCCGTTTATCTCTGATTATATACTTGCACAAATGCATATTGATAAAAAGTATAAAAAAGGATACTACAGGGTCGGAAATTCTCAGTTAGTAGTAAGCGGGGGACTATCTAAGGATTTTAAAAAACCAAGGGTACTGAATACGCCCGAACTGGTTTTGATTACTTTAAAAGCAATAAATTAGGGGGTTTTGGCGGTAGAAGTAAATGTGAGTGTTATTGTTGCAATGTATAAGGCTGAGAAGCATCTGAAACGCTGTATAGAATCCATTATTTCACAAAGTGAAACCGATATAGAAATCATATTGGTTAATGACGGTTCACCCGATCGGTCGAGCGAAATAGCACAGGATTATGCGGTACTTGACCATAGGATTAAAGTAATTCATAAAGAAAATGGAGGAGTGGCTTCAGCAAGAAATTATGGATTAAGAAACGCATGCGGCAGATACATTGTGTTTGTTGATTCCGATGACTGGATTGATAAGGATTTTATAAAAATACTTATGGAGAAGTCTATTGAGCTGGATGCGGATATTGTCCGATGCAATATATGCTATGAGAGGCCCGATGGAATTTCACATTACGGGGTTTCTGATTTTCAGAATAATTTTTTTATTGAAAAGCCGGACTTTAAAGAGCACATTTATTATAAAATGCTTGTGGGTATTCAAATGAACAGTGTCTGGAGAACCCTCTACAAAAGTGAGGTATTGCAGGGACTGAGCTTTGATGAGAATCTGAAAACCTGTGAAGACCTTAATTTCTCAATTAAGGCCTGTACAAATGCTCAAAGTTTTGCCTTTGTGGATTTACCCCTTTATCATTATTTTCAGAATCATGAAGGGTTGACAGGAAGTGGTATTCACTTGAAAGAAAGATTCCGGTGCAACTTTTATGTGAATAAAAGTTTGTATGAGCACTTGAAAATATGGAATATGAATACACTGAAAAATAGAATGCTGGTTTCCATGAGAATTGTTAAGATAACATTTTCAAAAGCTCATAGAGTATTTACCAGCCACCTTAGTGGAAGGGTTAAAATGAATATACTGCAAATAGCCGATTACCCGGCACCCTATGGGGGAAATTTCATATCCTCCTTGGAGGCACTGGATAAAAAAGTATGTCAGAATCATGGAAATACCTTTTACCTGTTCCCCGAAAAAGTAAAAGAATATGGGTGGACTAAGGAACTCCGGCAAAAGGAATCAGTTATATATTATTACACTGATAATATTTTAAAAAACTGTTTTTTACTTAGAAAGATTGCAAAAAGACATAGTATTAATATATTTCATGTGCATTTCACAAATATGAAGATCAGCCTTCCTGCAACATTGGTGTGCCTTGCTTCACTAGGCAGGAAAAAGCAAATCACACATATGCATGTTGAATACATAAAGAAGCCTGTGACAAAGGAGTTTTTGAGGAGAGTATCAAAGTGGGGTACTTTTTATATGGGCTGCAGCGAATTTGTTTCAAACCAGCTAAGGCAAAGCGGATTCAGCAGCAAAAGAGTTTTTTGTGCCGAAAACGCAATTGACTTTTTCAGGCTGGATAAATATGAAACTTTAACAGATAATCAATACGGGATTGAGAACACTGCAAAAAAAGTTTTAATCTTCGGATACAACTGGTATGTAAAAGGTGTTGATTTGGCACTGGAAGCAGTAGCAGAACTTGTCCGTGAACAAAGAAACGTTATTTTATTAATTTCGGTTGCTGCAAATCAGGAAAAATTAGAGCAGTACATATTGGAGAGATTCGGCAGAATTCCCCCATGGGTTAAAATGTTAGAGCCGAGAAACGATATTGCTTCTTATTACCGCTTTGCTGACCTGTTCATTTCCCCAAGCAGACAGGAGGGCTTTTGTTATGCACTGGTGGAAGCGGCGTATTGCAAGGTGCCCGTTGTTGCAAGTGACATACCTGCACAAAAAAACCTGAAGTTAGTAGGAGATGTCTGGGTGAAATCAGGGGATGCAGTAAGCCTCAAGGCCGGAATAGAAAAAGCACTATACTGCAGTAATCAGAAACTGCTGGAATCCCAAAAGGCCATTGTGGCGGAGCACTATCAGCTAGACAGGTGGGCAAAGAAGGTATTGGACATATATACGCAAATTATATGAATTATTGGCAAGGAGTATGGCCGGATGCAAAAAAAGATTATATTTGTGATGAGGAACTTAGAGGTGGGAGGCATAGAAACTTCCTTTGTAAAGCTGGTTAACATGCTGCCCTTGTATGATATAACCTTGCTCATTACTCACAGTGATAAGAGCATGTTAAGTCAAATTAAAAGAAAAATAAATGTGATATATTCTCCCGTAACAGACTATGGGCTTTTTTCAAGAGCACTTAAGTCCATTGTAAGGTTCAAGGATATAAAAAGTTCCATTTGCTACATAATTCTGCGTCTGCTCCAGTTTATAATTAACAGGCCCTTTATGGCAAGGGAATTTGTTTTAAAGAATGCTGTTGACCTAAAAGAAGTATATGATACTGCAATTGTTTATGACGGCGGTATGCGCAATACTACTCTGCTGACGGTAAACCATATAAATGCCCGCAAGAAAATCATGTGGGTGCATGAAGAATATAAAATTCAAGACCGGAAGAAATTACGTATTTATTTAAAATACTTTTTGAAGTTCGATAAAATCTTTTGTGTTTCCAGGTTTGCAAGGAATAGCTTTACCGGAGTTTTTCCCGAGCTATATCCAAAGACTGAGATACTTTATAATTTAATAAACAAAGAGACTATTGAAAAATGCTATGTGCCACAGGAAAATGTTTTTAACTTTAATGGTATCAAGATTCTTTCAGTGGGACGGTTGCATCCTTTGAAAGGCCAGATGTTATTGCCATATGTTGCAGATAAATTAAAGAAAAATGGATATATATTCAAATGGTATTTAGTGGGGGATGGACCTTCAAGACCGGAGCTTGAGGAGCTTATAAATAAATATGGACTTGAAGAAGAACTAATTTTACTGGGCAATAAAATCAACCCATATCCCTATTTTCATGACTGCGATTTTTATGTGCAGCCTTCTTTTACAGAGGGCTTTTGTATTACGCTCTTGGAGGCAATGTGCTTCAATAAGCCAATTGTAACTACTGATTTCCTCACAGCCAGAGAATTTGTTGAGCATAATGAAACGGGATTGATTGTGGACTGTAACAGTGAAAGCATTTATAGAGGGATAAAAGAGCTTATGGACTCTGAAGAAAAAGCAGCAGGGCTTATCAAAAATTTAAAGCAAATGGATATTGATACTTATAGGGAAATTAACAAATTGGTAAAGGTCATTGAAGGACACGGAGGATAAAATGAATATTTTATTATATGCAAATGGTAACTCTGAGAATCATGGCTGTGAGGCAATTACGCGTTCAGCCCTCCAGATGCTTTGCAAAAAAAACGACCATGTCGTCATTACTACCCAGAAGCTGAAGGCTGAAAATAAGTATCGTATGACAACTCTGGGAAGCTATATTGCATATCCATATACAAGGCAAATAAGTATAGCGGGTAAAGTAATCAATAAGCTAGCGAGGATTTTACTTAAAAGAAACCTGATTTCAGGTAATTACCGTTATAATCAGCTGATAAAGCAATTGGACAATATAGATGTGGGAATCTCCATTGGGGGGGATAATTACTGTTACTCAGAGCATGATTGGTTAATAAGGCATAACCGTATCATCAGGGACAAGGGTATAAAAACAGTCTTCTGGGGTTGTTCACTGAGTAAAGAAGCACTTGAATCTAAAGTCATACGTGAGGATATGATGGACTTTTCATTGATAATGGCACGGGAGTCCATTACATATGAAACACTTGTCAGGAATGGCATCATTGGGAATACAAAGCTGTATCCTGATCCGGCTTTCACGCTAAAGAGCATTCAGTTGGAATTACCCCATGGCTTTGCTGAGAACGGCACTATAGGTATCAATGTGAGTCCTCTTGTCCAGATGCTGGCACATGGCTCAGACATGATATACCATAACTACCAAAAGCTTGTGGAATATATACTGGCGCACACACCTTATCAGGTGGCTTTGATTCCCCATGTGGTTTGGAGTAGCAGTAATGACTTGGAGCCTTTGAACCAGCTTTACCGTGAATTCAAGTCTACAAAAAGGGTCATATTGATTAAGGACCACAACTGCATGGAATTGAAAGGCTATATCTCACGCTGCCGTATGTTTATCGGTGCCCGTACACATGCAACCATTGCAGCCTACTCTACTTGTGTTCCAACACTTGTATTGGGATATTCGGTGAAATCCAGAGGAATAGCAAGGGATATTTTCGGTACATATGAAAATTATGTATTGCCCGTACAGGATTTACACCATGAGGACGATTTAACAAGGGCTTTTATATGGCTCAGTGAACATGAGGAAGAAATAAGAAAACATTTGCAGAAGTATATGCCTGCTTATATCTCTCGAGCATGGGGTGCCGTTGATGAAATAAGAAAATTAATGGGAGAGTAACATGTCCAGATTAGAAAATACCGCTAAAAATTTCGTATGGTCTACTGTAAGTACATTATTAAGTGCATTGATTGGCTTTGTATCAAGGATGGTTTTTATCAATGTGTTGGGTACCGCCTATCTAGGGGTTAACGGCCTATTTACCAATCTTCTTACAATGCTTTCTTTTACTGAATTGGGAATAGGTGCCGCTATTAATTTCAGTCTGTATAAACCCCTTGCCACTAATGATATTAAGCAAATCAAGGCTTTAATGAATTTTTACAAGAGGGCATATAGAGTAATTGCAGGCATTATTACAGTATTGGGTTTGATTTTATTGCCATTTATAAAATTATTCATAAATGGAGGAGAAGGAATTCAAAGTATTTATCTTATATATCTGATATTTTTGTTCAACACGGCCTACTCCTATTTGTTTACATACAAACGCACATTGCTATTTGCAGATCAGAAATCGTATTTGATTACTAATATTCAGATGGTAATCAACATATTTACTTTGCTTGTCCAACTGGTCATACTGCTTGTTTTTAAGAATTATATTGCTTACCTGACAAGCATGGTGATTATCGGTATTCTTCAAAACTTTTATGTAAATGGATATATCAATAAGAGGTATCCATATCTTCTGGAAAAGAAAGTGCAAAACCTGTCAGAGGAAAACAGGATATCAATCGTGAAGAATGTAAAAGCACTGCTTATTCATAAGCTGGGGGATTTATGCATCAGTCAGACAGACAACATTATCATATCTTCATTTATTAATATTACAGTTGTAGGCTTGGTATCAAATTACTCCCTGCTAATCAATACTGTCAATTCCTTCTTAATGAATTTATTCAATGCGGCCAATGCAAGCTGGGGACATTTGATTGCCACAGAAACAGAGGAAAAAAGGCTGAGTATTTTCAATGGCTATAATTTTTTGGCGTTTTGCTTTTTCGGATGGGCAAGTATTTGCTTCTATAATTTATTGAACCCTTTTGTTACTTTATGGATAGGAAAAGATAAACTTATTAGTCAGGGAGTCATCAATCTACTAATTATCAATTTTTATGTGACTGGTATGAGGATACCTCTAGCGAATATTAAAGCAGCGGCCGGAGTGTATTTCCAGGATAGGTTTGTGTCCGTAATACAGGCCGCAATAAATCTCATAATCTCAATTATAGGAGTCAGGTATCTGGGTCTGGCAGGTGTGTTTATAGGGAGCGTTGTCAGCAGTCTCGCTGTTCCCTGCTGGTACAGGCCCATTGTAGTGTATAAATATGTACTTGCGACTTCCCCTAAAACATATTTTCTAAAATATATATGTTATGCACTGATTACAGGGGTCAATACAGGTATAACTTTTGGTCTGTCAACCTGGCTGTTCAAAAACAGTATTACCTGGGTTTCGGTTTTTGGCACTGGAATGATTTGTACTGTCATCCCCTTCATAGTGATATGCTTGTGCTTCAGAAATACAAAAGAATATCAGTATGTTAAGGGACTTGTAAAGACGTTGGCTTATGGGCGTCTTCTGAAAAGATCTGTTTAAAGGGGGCCGGGATTGGAACATGGACATGAATATGAAGAAATACAACTTATCGGTGGTGGTTCCGGTATATAACACAGACAGGTATTTGGAAAGATGCCTGAGTTCTTTAATAAACCAGACCCTTGAACACATTGAAATAGTAGTAGTAAATGACGGATCTACAGATAACAGCTTGGGAATAATTCAGAATTTCTGCGGTCATTACGAAAACATAAAGGAAATCACAACGTCAAACTCAGGGATAAGTACTGCCCGCAGGATTGGTATTGAAAATGCAACGTCGGAATACATTTGCTTTGTGGACAGTGATGATTTTGTTGCGGAAGATTTCTGCATGGAGCTGTACAATGCTGTTGCAATAAATGATGCTGACTGTGGAGAGTGCGGTTATTACAGCTTTTCGGATTTAAGGATGAAAACAAATTATATATTCGGTGACAATTTGATTTTATACCGTGAAGAGTTCAATGAAATAATCATAAAAAATCATATAATTGCCGGAAGCCAGCCCTCTTATATGTGGAATAAAATCTATAGGAAGGAAATTATTGCGTCCAGGGTCTCGGATTATGGTGAATGTGCATTGGAGGATTATTTATTTAATATGCAGTATTACGCAGGTGTCACGAAATATGTGTACATTAACAAGCCACTATATTATTACAGAGGGACAATTGACAGCATCACAAAAACGTTTAATCCCCAGCTGTTTGATATTTTGCTGAAGGTTCAGGAATACAAAGAGGGATATATGCAAGCCATGGGATTAGATGACGAAGCATGCAGGCAATTAAGCTATCGTTGGTTTATGGGCTATGTGGAAAGGATTGTTTACCGCGTGTATGTATACAAAAATGACCTTGACAGGAAGCAAAAAAGGGACTTGGTTGTAAAAATGCTGACAAACTCCAAGGTGCTTTTGATCGCGGAAAACACAGAATCAATGCCCGGGAAGGGGCATTTTATACTGCAAGTGAAAAACAGACAATTGGATAAGATTATTTTTAAACAGATTATTTACAAAAAGAAGGCTCAATTAATAAAAGCTATCAGAAAAGTATTGCCTAAAAAGTACAAAAAGCTATACAGGCCCGGTATTCCTGGGAATGTTTAATAATTTATTCATTTCATTTTACCAAGAAAGGTACAAGATATTAGAGGATTATTGTGATATCTCTAAAGTTTATTACTAAAACTAGAAATTTTTAAACTTTTCAATTATTCCCTAAAACATTGATGAATACTAACTATTCCGATAAAGTTCATTTTAGAATAAGTGAACTTTATTTTTATTTAGACTTTTGAAATTCAAATAATAAAGTACATTTTTTAACTTAGTTTTATAATAGTATTTTCTATATCAAAAGTTCATTTTATGTATTTGATTCCTGGTCACCAGAATATTTTGATGCAAATGATGGAGTAGCTACCGATGCCGGAACACATCCAAAGGGACTGGATAACAAGGTGCTTCAAATCGCCGGTTCCGGAACCTTAAGTAAGAAGGTAGTTCAGACCCTTAACCTGTCAGGTAAAACAGGTGATGTATTTTTCCTTGGAGGCTGGGCAAAAGGAAATGTAGCATACTCAAACGGAAACAGTGTATACAAGGTAAGTCTTGAAATAAGAAATGACACAGGGGCACAATGGTTCCATGCCTTCTTTAATAAAGATACTCCGGATTGGCAGTATACCAGCAATACAATAGTTGCAGACAGAGATTACACAAGTATCAGAGTGTTTGTGATCTACTACAACAATGCAAATACAGCAATGTTTGATGGGATTCAGCTATTCCGGGAAAATAGTTATCAGTATGAATATACCAACGGAAATTTGACCGATACTACCAACCCAGAGGGAATACCAGCCAGTAATGCATATACAGGAAACGATTTGACAAGCAGCACTGATGAAAACACTAACACCACCTCATACACATATGATGACAAACATAACTTAAAGACTTCAACTTCACAGGAGGGTGTTGTTACAACCTTTGGATATGATACTTACGGAAACACTACAATAACAAAAATAGGTGATGACGCTCTGAAAATCCAGTCGAACTCCACCTATGATTCCGCTGTAGCCAATACCAACTACAAAGGTGGTAACTATCTTAAGACTGCTACAGATCCAATTGGAAATACTGTCACATATAATAATGACTGGAAAACAGGCAATCTTATTTCCTTTATAGATGCTAACGGTAAAACAACAAATTATCTGTATGATAATCTTGACCGACTAAAAGAAGTTAATGCAACAGCAAGTGGAATAACAATTAAAAATACCTACGGGTATACCAACCAGAGCGGTAATGCTACAGATAACCCGCAAGCATAGGGCACAACGGATTCAACTATAACTTCCGATATGACAAGCTAGGAAAACTAACAGGAGTAGATGCTGGAAGCAGAAACCTGGTTACCAACGTTTTTGCAAATTACACCGATGGTTCAGGTTCTACCTTCAATACAAGCCGTTTGAGTCAGATTCAGTTTGGAAACGGACAAAAAATTGCATTTGATTATGATTCACTTGACAGAATTACTGGGAAGAGCGTAAAAAATGTGAATGATACAGAATTTGTAAAAAGGTTCAGCTATGACTACGATGAAAATGGAAACATAGCCCTTGTAACAGACAACAGAGATAGCTCTTTGACCAGGTATTTCTATAACCTATCGGACAGGCTTACAGGGATACTTGATCCCTTTGGCTACAGAACTGATTTTGTTTACGATAATGCTGGTAATGTAAAAAAGGTAAATGAAGCTATAAATGGTCAGAATTTCAGTACCTCATACGACTTTAACAAGGATTACAGCCCCACATCTGTAACCTACAACAACGGTAACAGTATTTTATCCTATAACTACAAAGACCCAGCTTCAGGCAAGTCAATAGGAAGATTGTACAGCAAGACAATGACGGTTAATAACAATAGTATTTCCACTACAACCTATACCTATAAACCTAGCTATATCACAGTAGGAAATGCAAGTACAAATGTCATAGATCAGATAGAAAATAACGGTAAGAAAATACAATATGATTATGACAAGAACGGAAACATAAAAACCATTACAGAAGCAGGCATAGCCATAAGCTATGAATATAACGAGCTTAACGAACTAATACGTGAAAACAACCCTGTAACAGGAAATACAGTAATTTACAGCTATGATGCAGGCAGAAACATCACATAAAAGAAAATCTACCCATATACTACAGAAGTTGCGCCTAACGGAACCCCCGAGGTTGTAACCTACATCTACAGCGACAGTGACAGTGAATGGAAAGACCTTCTGACTAATTACAACGGTCAGGCTCTTGATTACGACCAGATAGGTAACCTAACAAATGATGGCTTATATGAATACACCTGGGATGAAGGGCGTCAGCTTGCTTCGATTAGCAAAACTGGGCAGGATATAAGCTACAGTTATAATCAGACGGAATCAGAACAGAAAAAACGGTAAACGGCAAAACCACGAAATATCACCTTGTTGGAGATAAGGTAACTTACGAATCCAACGATAGTGATAGGATATATTACACTTATGACAGTAACGATAGTCTTATCTCAATGAATTGGAGCAAGAAAAATGCTGATGGCACATGGACACCTGGTGAGGAATATTATTATATCAAAAATGGGCAAAATGATATAATAGGGTTGTTAGACAGTACTGGAAATCAGGTGGTAAGTTATACCTATGATGCCTGGGGAAAACCTGTTATAACAGATGCCGAGAAAAATGATCCTAATGACACTATAGACGATGGAATAACCGGCACTCTTGCTGATACTGTAGGTGTTAATAATCCTTACCGTTATCGTGGATACAGGTATGATACTGAGACTGGATTGTATTATTTGCAGAGTAGGTATTATAACACTGAGATGAGTAGGTTTATTAATGCAGATGGAATAATTGCTGAAGCCGGTGAGTTACTCAGTGCTAATATGTTTGCAGGTGCAGCAATTACAGCTATTGTAATAGGTTCCTACTTGCAAATCCGAGCGTAGCAATGAAACTAGCATCTTGGATGTTAAGTGGTATAGGATTTGCTCGAAGTGTTGCAAATAAAACGGCATCATCGGTAGGCAATTTTCTAGTCAAATCAAAACATCTAATGGGTGCAGGGGGAGACTGGGCTAAATTTGCAACTAAAAGCCAATCGCAAATTCAAGGTTGGATTTCACAGGCATTGACCAAAGGAAGTAATTTTGTTGTTAACAGTCAAGATTCATATTACGTTATTTATACACTAATTAGTTTTATTTATGATACCAAAGGTTGGGAAATAAAGTCACCTTGGCAACTCTTTGAATGCGCAGCTTATTTTAAAACGGAAGAGCTGTTGGAATCTATCGAAAACTTAATGAAAAGTGTAAAAGAGCAACTTGAAAGAGGTCAAAGTAATTAATGGGGTGATTGAATTCTTTTTAATCCTTCCTGAAACAGATAATCACGAAAAAATAGATAGATTTATGGACATTTTGGATGCAATGGCGGATACTCATATACAAATTCAAGAGGTAGAAAACGTCCTTTAGCATCTTTTGATAGCTATTTTCTTTTTTATGATATCATGAAAGATTACTGGGCTTCTGATACCAATGAAGAACTGGTTAAAGAGTGGAGTCACAATAATGTGCAAAAACCAACAGAAGTAAGGAAATCTAATTCCCAATATGTATTATGGTTTTGCCCTACATGTCTTGGTGAATACTCATATCCTATCAAAGAACGCGAAGTTGGAGATGATTCATGTCCGCACTGTAAAGGAACAAAAGCTTTACCCGGATACAATTCTTTCAAGCTCAAACATACTGATTTAATGCAAGAATGGGATTATATAGACAATTACATTTTATGTAATCCGGAATCAATAATCGATAATTATTCTGATAATGTTTGGTGGATTTGTAAAGTTTGTTCTAAAAAGTATCAAATGAGTCCAAAACGTAAGTTGTATTTTCAAAAACGCAA
This sequence comes from Bacillota bacterium, assembly GCA_023436485.1. GTDB lineage: Bacteria > Bacillota > Clostridia > Acetivibrionales > DSM-1351 > Ruminiclostridium. The sequence continues at coordinate 12,600 of JAEZIU010000042.1, forward strand.
TATGATTTCTTGCTCTTATTGTAAAGGGCTACGTCGAAAGAGAAGACACTTCTTTTAATTTTCTTATTTTGTATTAGAGTAGGGGCAATGTTATATATTGATACAGAAAAGCCACACTTTGAAAATTTTTAAGTGTGGCTTTTAGAGTCTGTAATTCATCACTATTTTCACGATTTAATTTTGATTATTCTATCTATTAATTTAAAAATAAAGTTCAAATTTCTATGAAATAAATCAAAATATTTTTTCCACATTTCAAGTAAATAAAGTTCAAAAATCTATGGTTTTTTATTAAAAATTTTTTCTACATATTTTACTTCACACTAAAATCCGAAAGGGGATGCTTATTTACTGCTTCTTTTAGCTGCTGTTGATCCAGATGAGTATATATCTCGGTAGTTGAAATACTTTCGTGACCAAGTATCTCCTGTAAAGCCCTGATATCAACGTTCCCGTATTTGTACATCAGGGTTGCTGCAGTATGTCTCAGCTTGTGGGTAGAGTACCGCTGGGGGTCAAGACCGGCTTCTTTTATGTATCTTTTAACTATTTTCATGTAGTCATCAATAGCCTGAAGACATGCTTTATTCAAAGGTATGCTACGCTCTTTGCCACCTTTGCCGAATACTGTCAAAGCATTATCCTTGATAAGGAGGATTAATGTCAGGCAGGTATAGAAAGCTTCTGACAGGCTGTACTTTGGTCTTATTACTTTTTTTATTTCAACTAACGTAATGGCATCAAACTGTCAATTAATATGATGAGAAGGTTGCATCAACCTTTTCAGTCGGAGGGTTTCAGACACTTCTTACTTATGAGAATTGATTTAGCCAGTTGATGACCTTTTGATATATATTCATGCCAACCTCGTTGTTTATATTCCTATCAAAATCGTGAACATTTCCATCAACTGCCTCCAATACAGTATTTTGAATATGTTCTGACATGTGCAGTGAGACAGTGAATGGTACATCTGTGTCATTTCTTGAGGCAGTTAAAAATACTGGTGGTAATTTAAATAAAGCCTCATTATTTAAGCTGAACTTTATCTTTTCATAAGGTGACGTAACAAAGGAATCCAACCATGTGCCTTGTTGTCTGCAATATACATAAAGCATATACCTTTTTTGTAGTGGAGCTTCTGCAACAGGGGTAGGATACAGAAGTCTATCTATCATTTTTTTAGGTACTGCAGAAAAACTGGAATAATACTGATTAGGAACAGAAAATGCTCTGTTTGTTAATTCGTAATAACCATAAAAACTAATAATACCAATAGGTTGAAAGTTATATTTTGCTGTAAGCAGCAAGCATAAAAAAGCACCGGCAGAACGACCAAACAAAAAATATTCACTTGAAGGCAAATGTAAAGTGGTTTCAGCATTTTTTTTAAACCATTTAATACCTTCAACCAGACAGCCAAGTATTTCAGCCAGTTTAGCTTCTGGTGCCAGAGGGTAATCCAACGTAATCAGATCATAACCTGATTCCAAGAACAGTTTAATGTATTTTTCAGGTAAATCATTTCTGGAGCCATATAGTAACCCGCCTCCGTGTATATATATTATTGATTTATCCTTTTTGTTCTTTACTGCCTTGAAAATTGATGCACTTAATTTCAGATTTTTGTATTCATAGTATACATAATTAGTATAAGTTGTGTTCTCCATATTTTTATCCCCCCTTATTTAGTTACATTACATCAAAAAGTTCAATAATCTAAGCCCTAAGCTAATCTGGAATATTTCCTCAGGATTATCAAAATGTATGGTTGATAGTTCCTTGATTTTTTCAATTCTATACCTTACGGTTTTAGGGTGTACATACAGGGCATCTGCAGTATAGGTATAATTTTGATTATTGTCCAAAAAGGTTTTAAGAGTAATAACGAGCTCCTTATCAATATTATTTAGGTTAATCAGTTCTTGGGGAATGAATTCTTTGCTAATATCAATATTGTTGGTTTCAATAAACATCTTATAAATTCCCAGTTCATCATAATAATAGATACCATTAGATTTTGTTACGTGATTTATAAACATTTGGATATCCAAAGCCTGCTGATAACCCATATGAAGATTAAAAACATTGTAAGGTCTGCTTATCATAACATTCAGAGATTTTACACTTATATTCCACATGGAATTATAATTATCTATTACTGATTTAATATCTCCTTTAAGTTTCTCTATTTTGTAGTTCGTTGAAGATACAATGAATACAATTTCATTAGACCGAATTAAATAAATAGACCTATCCCAATAGCTGCTGAAGCTTTCTCTCAATTTATTTATAAAGTCCTTATTTTGTGTTGCACTGTCAGTGAGATTAGAATTCATAACAATAACATAATATTCTGAACTGATATTTAATCCAAAGTTGATGACTTTTTCAATTATATCTTCATGGCTCTTGATTCTGTTATTAAGTAAATCAGAAATAATTTCATTTTTTCGAGATATTTCATTCTGATTAATTGTATACTCTTTCAGTAACTCTGTTTGCAAAGAAGAAATAGCATTTTCAATTGACATAAAATCATAGTCGCTTACAAATCCACCAATTTCCTTAACCACTAAGTAATATTTGCTAGTACCCAAAGTAGGAACTCTGGTTACAACCTGACTTGAAGTAAACACTTCGCTGCTATACTGGTACTTAACTATTTGCCTTTTAAATTCATAATTCATATACTTTACCTTTTTCAGAAGTACTTCATTTTCTATCGATAAAACTGTGGTCCCAGGGTCAGTATCGATGGTAACATCGTTAGCCTTGTTTATTAATTGAACAGGTTTTTTAATTAACTTTGACAATACCTTAATGATGTCAAATAGAGAAGGTCTCTTTAAAGCTAGGTCAGAAAACAGCTTATGCATATTATAAAAGTTATTTAACAAAAAAAGTTGATTGTTTAATAAAGTTTCCATAACATCAAGTATAATACGTTCATATTTAATATCTTTTCCAATTTGAAAAAGAGGAATGTTATTTCTATCACAGCAATTAATAATTTCATCAGGAACTGATTTAATGAACCTGTCTATCTTTAATATAAAGGCTGATATCTCGAGATCATGGAGAAGCTTAATAAAATTGCGAAGTTGCTCGTTTGAAAGATCCTTTAAGGCATAAAAACTGCTTAATATAATTTGGCCTGAATGTCCCCAGTTCTGAATATCAGCCGCTTCCATAACCATAATACCGGTAACTGAATTCGTCAAGCCGTTTTTGCCGGCAAGCAATGTTGCTGAACAAAAGGAATCATAGGTTAATAAGTCGGTAACCTTTAGATTCATATAAAGCACCTCTTTTTTTAATAATATAGGAAAAGGTAAGTTAAATTAGTAACTAAAGTTCTAATAGTATTTTTATAATTTTATATATTGTGTGATACTGAGTCAATATAAATGCATATCTTTGTCCAAAGTGGATAAAAAATATGACGATGATTTTCCCTCGTGGCAATAGTATAAACTCCGCATAATAATTAAAATGTAATTAAAGTAATGAAGGAGGGGTTATGGTGTTATATACAGTAATTAAAGAAAACAGCTATCAGGATTCTATAAATTTAATGCTTTTAACAAATGAACTCAACACTATAGAAAATGTTAAGCAATGCAATGTTATGATGGGTACGGATGCAAATAAGGATATTTTTAAAAGTGCAGGTCTTTGGACTGACAAATTGGAAACTGCAAAACCCAATGATATGATGATTGTCGTTGATGCAAATGATGAAAGGATTATGTCAAAGATTTTAGAAGAAACGGACAAATTTCTAGGTGATCTTTCGGTTAAAAAGGATAAAAGCATATTAAAAACAGCCAAAACCTGGAAGGAAGCCCTAGAGATAATGCCGGATGCAAATCTTGCCCTTATTTCTGTCCCGGGAACCTATGCAGCAGATGAAATTGAAAAGGCTCTTGATAATAACCTTCATGCCTTTGTTTTCAGTGATAATGTAAGCAAGGAAGATGAAGTAAGATTAAAGAAAAAAGCTCATGAAAAAGGTCTTCTGGTAATGGGCCCTGACTGCGGAACTGGTATTATATCCAGCATTCCGGTAGCCTTTACAAATGTTGTTAAATCCGGGAATATAGGCATTGTTGGCGCGTCCGGAACCGGTATTCAGGAAGTTACTACAGTTATTGAAAGACTCGGAAACGGAGTTGTACATGCGATAGGAACAGGTGGAAGAGACTTAAGTACAGAGGTGGGTGCTATTACAGTAAAGGATGCTATAGTAGCTCTGGAACACCATGAACCTACTGATGTAATTGTTGTTATTTCAAAGCCACCAGCACCAGCAGTAAGAAATGAAGTGGTTGCTTTATTGCATGATCTTTCCAAGCCTGTTGTCGCAATATTCCTCGGTGAAAAACCTGACCACCACGAAGGCAATGTATATTTTGCTCATACGTTAGAAGAAACAGCACAGATAGCAGTTGATCTGGCCTCTGGAAAACAGATAAAGGATAATTATCAGGAAGATTTGGATTTAGAGGTTGAGCAAAAAGTTAAAGAGGGGATGACTGTAAAAGGGCTGTACTCAGGCGGAACTCTTGCTGCAGAGGCAGCGATGCTTGTTGCAGAAGCAATGAATTTGGGAAAGTTAGTTAAGGAAGACGGATACATTTTGAAAACTAACGGCTTTGAAGTTATAGATCTTGGTGATGATATTTATACACAGGGCAGACCTCATCCAATGATAGACCCTGCAGTTCGTGTAAAGAAAATTAAAGAGTGTGCAGAAGATGACAATACAGCAGTCATTCTCTTTGACTGTATGCTGGGCTACGGATCTCATCCGGATATGGCAAATGCGCTGGCGCCAACTATTAAAGAGTGCCTTGAAAATGCAAAAAAGAATGGAAAGGAATTATTCTTCGTAGGTACAGTATGCGGGACGAGATTAGACCCGCAGGATTATGACAATTCGATAAAAGTATTAAAGGAAGCCGGAGCATTAATGCAGGAAAGCAACGCTAAAGCAGTAAGACTTGCATTGCAGTTGATGGGAAAGGATTGTAAGGAAGAATCTAAAGTAGTAGTTCCTTATACCAAAGAAAAGAGACCACTTCCAACGGTAAGTGACAGAGTAATGAATCTGCTGACAACACAACCCAAAATAATAAATGTTGGAGTAGAGAGCTTTATTGAGTCAATAATCAAATATGGCGGGGCTGCTGTACAGTTTGACTGGAAGCCGGTAGCAGGTGGAAACAAAAAACTAATAAAAATATTAAATGAATTAAACCGCAGAGACGAAATAGATGAGCAAAACAATAAAGTATTGGAGGGCTTTAAAAAGGCTGAACCATTTTTAATGGATGTAGTTGAGGCAAAAACAGTAATTCCTGAACTAAATGGAAAAGTATTATTACATGCAGGACCGCCGATTGAGTATGCATCAATGACAGGCCCAATGCAAGGGTCTTGTATCGGTGCGGTTTTATTTGAAGGATGGGCCTCAAATGAAGAAGAAGCAGTTAAGCTTTTGGAAAGTGGAGATGTTAAATTTATTCCATGTCATCATGTACATGCTGTAGGCCCAATGGGTGGTATTACATCCGGCAGTATGGCAGTCTTAGTTGTTACAAATAAATTTGACGGTACAACAGCTTATTGCACAATGAATGAGGGTATAGGCAAAGTATTAAGATTCGGTGCTTATTCTGAAGAGGTTGTAAACCGCCTCAAATGGATGAGAGATACCCTTGGAGTGGTTTTGAGCAAAGCTCTGCACAAGACCCCCAACGGAATTAATCTTAATGTTATAGTAGCTAAGGCTATAACAATGGGTGATGAATTCCATCAGAGAAATATTGCAGCTTCCCTGAACTTCTTAAAAGAAATCGTGCCTTATATAGTAGCTCTGGATATTGATGAAAGTGCTAAAAAGGAGGTAATTGAATTCTTAGCAGCTACAGATCAATTTTTCCTAAATATTATGATGGCCTTCGGTAAAGCTGTAGTAGATAGTGCAAGGAAGGTTACGGAAGGAACAATTGTTACTACAATGACCAGAAACGGAAGAGACTTTGGTATCAGAATAAGTGGTCTGGGAGATCAATGGTTTACAGGCCCGGTAAATCAGCCAAACGGTTTGTTTTTCACAGGCTTTAGCTTAGAGGATGCAAATCCTGACATCGGTGATAGTGCAATTACAGAAACCATCGGTGTTGGTGGTATGGCAATGGTTGCAGCTCCCGGAGTAACAAGATTCGTTGGTGCTGGTGGTTTTGAAGATGCCCTTGAGATTTCAAATGAGATGGAACAAATTTGTGTTGCTCATAACCCTAATTTCACTATTCCTACATGGGACTTTAAAGGAGCATGTTTGGGTATTGATATAAGAAAAGTAGTTGAAACTGGGATTACCCCTCTTATTAATACCGGTATAGCTCATAAAAACGCCGGAATTGGTCAGGTGGGAGCAGGTACCGTAAGAGCGCCCATAGAGTGTTTTGAAAAGGCACTCATTGCATATGCAGAGTCAGTGGGCATTGAAATAGAATGATTACCAACATAGAAGTGAAGCAAGGGATAATAAGTAAATATTTATCCCTTGACTTTAAAAGGTATGCAGTAGGAGAGATTCACAGTGTTTTTAAAACAAGTTTTAATATATCAGCGAATCATCATTTAATACACTTTGACTCTACTGAAAAACCTTTATCAGCATTTGGAGTAAATATTCCAACTAATATCCTTGAAGAATTGCTAAGCTTTATTACAACTGGCGATGTAGTACGGATAAAAGATAATATGTTAACAATTTATGCCAGAAACTCAAAGATTGTAAGTGTTAAATTTCAACAGTTAATTTACAAAGATTTAATTTTAGATGAGCACTTTGATGATATTCCATTGCTTGGGAAAAGCCCATTGATAACAGCAATCAGTTCAATTGATTTTGAAAAAAATATTGGATTGCCATACGGAAAAACTGAAATTGAATGGATTGAAAAGCTAAAAGATAAAAAAAATATTTGCAATTCAGATTGGATAGAAGGATTTGTAAAATATTTTATTGGAAGAGGAAAAGGCTTAACCCCAAGTGGTGACGATTTTATAATCGGATTCATTATGATGTTATATATATTCAGGAAAGAGGAATTTCTTCAATGGAAGCTGATATTACAGGAACAACTCAAGAGTATTAAAACTACTGATGTAAGTTATTATTATTATCAGGCCATATTTCAAGGCTATACAAGTCAACAATTTTATGAACTTTCTCAAAATTTGTTTCCAAATATAGACTCTTTTAAAGCACAAGTCATTATTAATAACATCTTAAGATATGGTTCAAGCTCGGGATATGATACTCTCTTTGGATTTTATACTGCATTACGTCAAATTATATTTTGAGGAGGAATTTTTATGAAGATTAAGCAAGGTGAAGTTGTATCTAATAAGTACTGGATTAAAGTTGTTGTATTATTTGCTATTGGTTGGGCATTGATGTATGCCAACAGAAATATTTTAAATCCGGTTCAGCCTATTATTGCAAAAGAGTTTGGGCTGTCCAATTCACAGCTGGGTCTGATGAGCAGTTTATTCTTCTTGGTTTATGCAATACTCCAGATTCCGGGCGGTATCTTAGGTGATAAACTTGGAAGAAAAGGTGTTGTATCCTTTGGATTTATATTCTTTGGTATTGCAACTGCATTAACGGGATTTTCAAATGCATTTGTAATGATATTAATATCAAGAATGTTGGTTGGATTCGGAGAAGGCTTTTACTATGGCCCACAGTATGCTCTTTCATCAGAAGCAATTCCAAAGAAAAAGCTAACAATGGGAACTGCAATTATCAATAGTGGTATGGCCCTTGGTATTTCAGGTGGTTACATGTTGTCCAGTAAGGTTGTATTACAAGATGGTGCTCACTGGAGTACTCCATTCTTCATTATGTCAGTCCCAACAATTATCGTAGGTATTTTATTCTATCTACTACTGAAAGAACGTGTTATAAGACCGGAAGATAGGGATATAGCTGGCGGAACAACTCCCAAAGCTGCTAAAGCTCAGGAGAAGATTTCATTTAAGGAAATAATTAAAAATAAAAATCTTATTTTCACATTTATTATGTGCTTCTGTTCACTATATGGCTTCTTCGTTATTAATACATGGCTTCCACAATTCTTACAGGTTGAAAGAGGTTATAAAGGTACACAGGTAGGCTTTATCTCTTCACTAGTGCCATGGGCATCTATCCCGGGTGCATTACTCTTTGGTTATCTTGCAGATAAATTTAAGAGCACAAAGAAACTTGTATTTGTTTTAGTTCCACTTGCAGCTATATCAATTATCGCTGTAGCTTATGTTCAAAATAGAACACTATTAATAATTGCATTAATCTGCTATGGTTTGTTTGGTAAGCTGGCACTTGACCCAATACTCGTCTCCTTTACAACTAAACAGGCTCCAAAGGCCGGGTTAGCAACAACTCTTAGCATATATAACTTTGTAGGAATGAGTAGCTCTATCCTTTCACCGTATATTACCGGTGCAATCAGTGATTCCGTTGGCTCAATGAAGGTTGGTTTCTTTATAGCAGGAATACTTTTATTAGTTGGTCTGTTCTTTATGTCTCTTGTTAAGGAACCTAAAACTGTAAATGCTTAAGACAAATTGTTAATGTTTTGTATATTAATGGGGGTAATTAGTTATGATAAACAATAGAACATTTTGTAATAACGGGAAAAAGGTTGTTATTGCACTTGGAGGAAACGCTATACTTACTGATGATCCATCCGAGGCAGCACAAATTAAAACTTTGAAAAGCATAAGTGGAAAAATAGTCGAATTAATAAAAAGAGGCTATGAAGTAACTATCTCTCATGGAAATGGACCACAAGTAGGCAATTTATTATTACAACAAAAAGCAGCAAATTCTAAAATAAATCCAGCGTTGCCTTTAGATACTTGTGTTGCTATGACTCAGGGAAGTATAGGATATTGGACTCAAAACACCTTAAAACAATTGCTTAAACAAGCGAATATTAAAAAAGATGTTGTATCACTAATAACACAAGCCATTGTTGATAAAGATGATACAGCATTTAAAGACCCTACAAAACCAATCGGCCCATTTCTTACAAAGGAGGAAGCCGAGGAAAAAGCTAAGGAAGAAGGAAATTTGTATAAGGAAGATTCCGGGAGAGGGTGGAGAAAAGTAGTCCCATCCCCAAAACCGGTGGGAATTGTTGAAGCTCAAGTAATTAAGCAATTAATGGGGGAAGGCGTTGTCACAATCTCAGCTGGCGGCGGCGGAATACCTGTCATTGAAACTGAGAATGGTTATGAAGGAGTCGAGGCAGTAATCGATAAGGATTTTGCTGCAGAGAAATTGGCAGAGCTTATTGAAGCTGATTACTTTATTATTTTAACTGGAGTTGAGCATGTATATATTAATTTCAACAAGGAAAATCAGAAAAAGCTTGAAACAGTAACAGTAGATGATTTAAATAAATATATTGATGAGAAACAGTTTGCTCCGGGCAGTATGCTTCCGAAGATTCAGGCAGCTATAGAATTTGCAAACAATAGGGATTCAGGAGTTGCTGTAATAACATCACTGGACAATCTTGTAGATGCGGTTTGTAATTCAAGGGGTACAAGGATAGTGAGAAGTATTGCATAGCTTAAATATAAAGTAAAAAGAAGGGCTGTATATGAGAAAGCTTAAAATTAATCTCGCTACTCAGATATTTATTGCAGTCATAGTGGGTGTGGTTTTGGGGGTAGTATTAAATACAGAAGCCAATCACTTCAAGTTTATAGGAGAAATATTTTTAAAACTTATACAAATGTCCGTTACATTACTTGTAATGGGTGCAGTTATTGAATCAATAGGTGAGCTAAACCCAAATAAAATTGGGAATACAGGTAAAAAAATATTTTTAGGTTTTCTTATAAGCACCTTTATTGCAGCATTGTTTGGGTTAATTACAGCCTTGATATTTAAGCCCGGAACAGGCTTGGACTTAGCCGGTTTTACTAATCAGAATGAGCTTGTGATTGAGAATAAGCCATGGACAGAGGTAATTCAGGATTTTGTGCCAAGTAATATTTTTGCGGCCTTGGCAGAAGGCAAAACGGTTCAGGTTATTTTGTTTGCAATAATCTTTGGCTATGCCTTAAGTAAGGTTAGGTTAGCCAATTCTGAGAACAAGGTACTGGATGTTGTTAAATCAGTAAATGAAATAACTATCTCTGTTTTAAAGTTAATCATGAAGGTAGCGCCTATCGGTATCGGAGCTCTGCTTGCATCAATAGTTGGAAGCATGGGTATACAAATCATATTCCCAATGTTGAAATATCTTTTGATATTAGGCCTTGGTTCTTTAGGTTTTCTCGTATTCGGAGTTTTGGTAACAAGCGGATATTGTAAGGTAAACCCATGGACCCTGATAAAAAAACTAGGGAATATGTCAGCTATTGCAGTTACAACTACTTCTTCAGCAGTTACACTTCCAACAGAAATGGTTGATGCTGAAAATAAGATAGGTATAAGCAAAAAGGTGTCAAGACTGGTTTTACCCTTGGCAATGTCTTTAAATAGTGCAGGAACAGGTTTCTTTTTAACTTTCTCCATAGTGACAATTATCCAGATTTTTGGGATACAAACTAATATGGTTAATCTGCTACAATATATTTTTCTTTCAATTTTGGCTTGTCTGGGTACTACAATTGCCCCTGGAGGTGGAATCGTTGCTCTTTCTGTAGTAGTTCCGGCTTTAGGACTTCCACTGGAATCCATAGCTATTCTTGGTAGTGTGGATTGGTTTACTGGTATGTTTAGAACAGTTTTAAATGTTGATGGAGATGTACTTTTAGGTATGATTATAGCTAAATCAGAAAATGAGCTTCAATACGATGTTTTCAATAATGAAACAACACAGAATAGTGTAACTAAGGTATAAATTAAATAGCAATTCTTAATATCATGGTAAATGAATGAGGTAGTCTGCAATGACAATATCTATTGCGGACTACCTATTTTTATTGTAGCATTATATTTTTACCTGTTTTTACCTTTCACACTAAAATCCGAAAGGGGATGCTTATTTACAGCTTCCTTTAGCTGCTGTTGATCCAGATGAGTATATATCTCGGTAGTTGAAATACTTTCGTGGCCAAGTATCTCCTGTAAAGCCCTGATATCAACGTTCCCGTATTTGTACATCAGGGTTGCTGCAGTATGTCTCAGCTTGTGAGTGGAGTAACGCTGAGGGTCAAGACCGGCTTCTTTTATGTATCTTTTAACTATTTTCTGTACAGATTCTTTGCTGATTCGCTGGTTTCTCCGGCTTATAAATAAGGCACTTTTGTCTTTCAGGCCATTTACGGGACGTATTTTCATGTAGTCATCAATAGCCTGAAGACATGCTTTATTCAAAGGTATGCTACGCTCTTTGCCACCTTTGCCGAATACTGTCAAAGCATTATCCTTGATATTGTGCAGGTTTATTCCAACCAGTTCCGAAAGACGTATTCCGCAGTTGAGAAAAATTGTAATTATTGCATAGTCTCTGATTGAATATTCATGATCCGCTTCGTTTACGGAGGTCAAGAGCTTTTTACTTTCATCAAAATTGAGATATCTTGGAAGTCTTTTTAATATTTTTGGAGATTCCAATTCTATAGTTGGGTTTATATCCAGCAGTTTTGCTTTAGTAGAGAGGTAGTTGAAAAATGATTTAAGACTTGCAACCTTTCTTGCACGTGCATGGGAGGTATTATCCCTTTTATTGCTGACAAAAGACATATATGTATATAAATCACTGAGCGTAACCGTCTTTAAAAGAGATACATCGATATCTGTAATTGGTATGCTGTCAAATTCAATGTTCTTGTCCACAATATTTCTATGTATTTTTAAAAAACGAAAAAATATACGAAGATCATAAAAATATACCTGTATGGTGTTTATAGACTTACCCTTTATAGTTTGCATATAGTTCAAGAAATCTTTTAAAACGACAGGCATTTCAAAATCATAAATATTTTTCATATGTAAGACCCCTATGTAATATTAATAGATGTAGATACCAAATAATTCATATATCTATTAGTATATCACATAAGAATAGGCTTTTCAGCAATCCTCCTTGTCATATTTCAGGTCTTTATTTATACAATCTTCATAGTCATGATTGCTGTTCATATCAAATTCCTCAATGGGTACGGGGCCTCTCATTACATATCTCTCAACTTGAAGAATACCATTTTCGTCTGCACGGACTCTCCAATCAACCATCAATATTTTTCCTTCTAAAATTTCTATACCCGTTATACCTTTTGAATGTATACAGCAGCCGGTATTAAAGTAAGGCAGTTCTTTGCTCTTTGGAAATTTTTGTCTGTGAGTATGCCCACAAATAAGCATCATTTTATGTTTTTGAATCCACTTCTTATAGTTTCTCTCAATTTTATGTCTTTTAAAGTGGTTTCTGGCAGGACTAGATGGGCTATGAAAGCCTATTACATGTATATACCTCCAGAAGTAACGTAAAAGGAACATGGAAACAAACCAGAGTTGATCGTTCATTAAATCACCCTGATGCCCGTGAATAATAAGTATTTCCTGACCGGTGGTTTTGTTTTTTAAAACAAGAGATTCAGAAGGTGTCATTCCCTTGAGTAAATCATGAATATCCTGACTGTAATCATCGTAATAGCTGTAAAAATTCTTGCTTACAAAGTCCTTGTTTTTGAGATAAATATTATGGTTACCATAAAGCATAATAAATCTATTGTCTTCAAAGAATTTCTTAAGAACTATAAAAACATCGCTGTGGGCTAATCTGATATGTCTGAACTTTGTATATTCCCATAACTCATCGCCGTCACCTGCCTCAACGTATACATATCCGTTATCAAAGTAATAATTAAGTGCATGGCGGAAGATATTCTGATTCCTGGCAAACTCGTCGGAGATACTGTCGTCTCCTCTATGGGAATCGCTGAAAAAAATATATTTGGAATTGTTGTCAAACAGTTGAAGCTTGGCATTTCTATAAGCTTTTAGCAATCTTTTATCTGTAAACATTCCATCATTCCTTATATTTTGTGTTATTCAATAATATGTGCAG
>JAEZIU010000041.1 GCA_023436485.1 Bacillota bacterium
GAATAGCAGTGATTATACTAGCCCTTTATATAATTATAAAAAATACGGTTGGGTTTAATTTTGTACCTGAAGTAAACCAGTCAATGGGGTACGGAATTTTGTTTTTTATAGGAATGCTGACATCACTGCATTGTGTGGCCATGTGCGGAGGAATAAATCTATCAGTATGTGTACGATACAAAGCCGCAGCCGGAAATTCAAAGTTTGATAAACTAAAACCAAGCGTGTTATATAACATAGGACGTGTAATTTCTTATACAGTTATAGGTGGAGTTGTGGGTGGAATAGGTTCAGTTGTAAGTTTTTCAGGTACTGCTAAGGGTATAGTTGCCATTCTTTCTGGAATTTTTATGGTTATAATGGGTATAAATATGTTAAATATTTTTCCTGCACTTAGAAAATTAAATCCCAGAATGCCAAAGATATTTGCAAGAAAAGTTCACGAAAACAGCGGAAGCCGGGGGCCACTGATGGTTGGAATGCTGAATGGACTTATGCCCTGCGGGCCTTTACAGGCAATGCAGTTATATGCATTGGGTACTGGAAGTGCCGTGGCGGGAGCCCTATCAATGTTCTTGTTTAGCCTTGGAACAGTTCCCCTGATGTTTGGGTTTGGCGCTGTCAGTTCATTTCTAAGTAGCAAGTTTACACACAGAATGATGAAGGTAAGTGCTGTACTGGTTTTGATACTTGGTATTATAATGTTAAACAGAGGTCTTTCACTTTCAGGCTTCGATACAAGTGTAGCCCTTGGGGCATCATCTTCTGATGGTGGAGTAGCAAAAATAGAGGGGAATGTTCAGGTTGTTACCACCAAACTTGACTCTGGCAGGTACAGCCCTATTACAGTTCAGAAGGGTATTCCTGTAAAATGGACAATTACTGCGGAATCAAGTGACATAAATGGTTGTAACAACAGAATTAACATACCTGAATATAACATTGAAAACCTGCAATTGAAAGCTGGAGAAAATGTAATTGAATTTACTCCCGATAGTGAAGGTAAATTTATATACAGTTGTTGGATGGGAATGATAAGTAGTAATATAAAGGTTGTCGGTGATCTGTCTACAGTAAGTACCGAAGATTCAACTTCCGATATCGATTCTCAGGGTGCTGTTTCCGGTTCAGGAGGGTGTTGCGGAGCAGCCTCGAAGGCAACTAAGTTTGCAAACGGGAACATACCTACTGATGATATTGCAATTGCAAAAGTAGACGGCGATAAACAGGAGGTAACTGTAACAGTAAACGATTACGGGTATTCGCCTGCGGTTGTTGTTCTGCAAAAGGGAATACCTGCAAAAATAAAGTTTAATACAGACCAATTAAACATATGCAATAGTATAGTTGTATTTCCGGAGTATCAGGCACAGATGAATTTGCAAAGTGAAAAGGAAACACCTGAATTGTCGCCGACTCTTGACTTTACCTTCCAATGCGGAATGGGGATGTTACACGGCTATGTAAAGGTGGTAGATAATATAAATACAATTAATATTGAAGACGTAAAGAATGAAGTAAACAACTATATACCTTCTGCGGGAGCATCAGCAGGAGGGTGCTGCGGCTAATGTATACAATATTACAACAATAAAGGAGTAGATGAAATGGATAGGAAAGAATCCCTTAAAATCACAGGTATGAGCTGTGCGGCTTGTGCAGCAAGGATTGAAAAGGGTCTGAATAAGCTTGAGGGAGTAAAGCAGGCCAATGTTAATTTTGCGGTAGAAAAAGCAACAGTGGAATATGATGACAGCCTGACCCAACCTGGAAAATTTCAGGAGACAATTGAAAAGCTGGGTTATGGCGTTATCAAGGAAAACGTCATAGCCGGAAACAAAGTAGAATTGAAGCTTTCGGGAATGTCATGTGCAGCATGCTCTGCAAAAATTGAAAGAAAGCTTAATAAGACCCAAGGAATTATCAAGGCAGCCGTAAATCTTGCCACTGAAAAAGCAAATATTGAATACGACCCGTCAACGGTAAAGGTTTCAGACATAATTAAAATAGTTGAAGGCTTGGGCTACGGAGCCGAGAAGGCCGAGGAGGTAAATACTGATACTGAGAAAGAGCAAAGGGAAAAGGAAATAAGAGCCTTGAAGTTTTCTCTGATTGTATCAGCAGTACTGAGTACTCCTCTTGTACTTGCGATGATACTGGGAATGCTGAATCTGGACAGCCCTTTGCTTTCGCTGCTTCATAATCAGTATTTCCAGTTGATAATAGCAACTCCGGTACAGTTTATAATCGGTTTCAGATTTTATAAGCATGCATATTACGCCTTGAAATCCAAAAGTACCAACATGGATGTATTGATAGCTATGGGTACATCTGCGGCATACTTTTTCAGTCTTTACAATGTTTTCTTTGAGGAAGTTCAAAAAGGCATGATGAAAGACCTCTACTTTGAGGCTGCAGCAGTTATTATTACACTTATTTTATTGGGAAAATACCTTGAAGCAGTTGCAAAGGGTAAAACTTCGGAAGCAATAAAGAAACTTATGGGCTTGCAGGCTAAGACAGCCAGAGTACTTAGGAACGGTACTGAAGAAGACATACCTATAGAGGATGTTCTGCCAGGTGATGTCGTTATTGTAAGGCCGGGAGAAAAAATACCTGTAGACGGTAAAGTACTGGAAGGTAACTCATCCATTGATGAATCAATGCTCACAGGCGAAAGCCTTCCTGTTGAGAAAAAAGCGGGAGATGTTGTAATTGGAGCAACCATAAACAAATTTGGAACCTTTCGTTTCGAAGCAACAAAGGTAGGCAAGGATACTGCATTGTCCCAAATAATCAAGATGGTTGAAGATGCTCAAGGCTCAAAGGCTCCAATTCAGAAGATTGCAGATAAGGTATCAGGCATATTTGTTCCTGTAGTTTTGGCAATTGCGCTATTGACCTTTGCAATATGGCTGATGGTAACAGGGGATGTAACAAAGGCAATAGTAAGTGCGGTAGCAGTTCTGGTTATAGCGTGTCCATGTTCCCTTGGGTTGGCAACTCCTACTGCAATAATGGTAGGTACCGGAAAAGGTGCTGAAAACGGTATACTTATTAAAGGTGGAGAACATCTGGAAATGGCTTATAAGCTAAACGCCGTAGTTCTTGATAAAACAGGGACAATTACAAAAGGCCAGCCGGAAGTTACCAATATAGTTGTAATAGACACTTCCTATGATGAAAAGGAAATATTAAGGCTTGGGGCGATTACTGAAAAAAGTTCGGAACATCCTTTGGGTGTCGCAATATATGAGCATGGTAAAAAGGAACTTGGTAATATAAATAATCCGGACAAATTTGAAGCAATACCCGGAAGAGGCGTAATGTCTGTTATATACGGTAAAACCATCTATATGGGTACCAGAAAGCTTATGATTGAACAGGGTATCGATATGGGGAATGTTGAAGCTGCAATTGAAAGACTTGAGGATGAAGGTAAAACAGCAATGTTGATGTCAATAGACAACAAACTTACTGCTCTTGTTGCAGTAGCCGATACCTTGAAGGAAAGTTCAAAGGAAGCAATTGAAGAATTGAAGAATATTGGCATTGACGTATATATGATTACAGGCGACAATAAAAGGACTGCCAACGCTATTGCAAAGCTTGTAGGAATAACTAATGTACTTGCAGAAGTGCTTCCCGAAAACAAAGCAGAGGAAGTTGAAAAGCTAAAAGCAAGTGGAAAAATAGTTGCAATGGTTGGTGACGGAATAAACGATGCACCGGCTTTAGCTACGGCAGACATAGGTATGGCAATAGGCACAGGTACTGATGTTGCCATTGAAGCAGCAGATATTACCCTTATGAGGGGCGATTTAAGAACCATTCCCGCTGCCATAAGACTGTCAAGAAAAACAATGACTAAAATAAAACAAAATCTATTCTGGGCGTTCTTCTACAATATTATAGGTATACCATTTGCAGCACTGGGGTTACTGAATCCAATGATTGCAGGTGGTGCAATGGCCTTCAGCTCGGTATCGGTAGTGACGAATTCATTGAGCCTGAAAGGTTATGAGCCAATGGATAACCGTAAGTTTAATACTGTTGAGGAGTGGCAGAAACAGGAGTGGAATACGGGGAAAAAGAAATAAACATATATTACCAGAGTTTTGACCCCGCCAAGAAATAAAGTTTTTTCGAATTATATATAGTGACTGTTTATAATTTTATAAAGGAGGTGATATTAAGGTAGTTTATTTATAAGCAGTCCAAAAAAATTTGCTGAATCTTCGTCACAGGTGACGAGGTACGGAGGAACCAAGAAAAGGGGGTTAATCCATTTTATATGGTAGGGTGATCCTATTACCCGAACCCGGCAGCTAACTTCGGAAGCACACTATAGGAGGAAAAATGACACAAAAGATTACCAAGGCACTTGTGGGATGTATTATTGCCCTAATTTTTGCATTTGCATCTGCAACTGTAATGGCTGCAACAATGCCGGCAAAAGTATCAGGTACAAATGTTAAAATGAGAAAGATGGCAACAACATCTTCCGCAATTATTACCCAATTGACAAATGCAAAAGTAACTATTACAGACCACTCAAAAGGCTGGTATAAGGTTTCGTATAACAAGAAAACCGGCTGGGTTAACGGTAATTATGTTAAGTTGCAGTCTGCAAAAGGAGTTATAAATGCAAATGGTGTCAATTTCAGGAAAAGTGCCGGAACTTCAAGCAAAGCTATAAGCTTACTAAAAAGGAATACTTCCGTACAAATTTTAGACGTTGTAAAGGGTTGGAACAAAGTTAAGATAGGTTCAAAGGTGGGTTACGTATCATCAAAGTTTGTGAATATCTCATCTGCCAGCACAAAAACTTCCAGGTCGGCAAATGTAGTTGCATTTGCAGCGATAGACGATGATGGTTCCATAAACAGCAGAGTTGTTTCATATGCCCGGGAATTTCAGGGGGTAAGATATTCATACGGTGGTGCAAATCCCCAAACAGGTTTTGATTGTTCAGGCTTTGTAGGATATGTATATAAAAAGTTTGATATCAAGCTTAACAGATCGGCCCAAGGCATGTACTCCAACGGAGTTAAGGTAACAAAGACCCAGCTAAAGGCTGGAGATATTTTATTTTTCGATGCTTCAAGCCGAAAAGCATCAGGACAAATAGACCACGCAGGAATTTATATCGGTGGTAATACCTTTATTCATGCATCTTCATCTAACGGTGAAGTCAAGGTACAAAAGTTGTCTGAATACAGGGGTACTTATATCGGAGCAAAAAGAGTAATTTAGAAATCACATAAACGTAAATAATTTATAGCCACAAAATTCATCTCTTGATGTTTTTTGTGGTTTTTTGTTTACTATATTAGCGATTAAGGACACAGATTGACATTAACAACCAATTAAAGTATAATTAGGGTAATAATAACAAAAAAATTATAAAAAGTAAATCAAATTATGTAGAAATTAGAATATCAGCTGAAGTTCATTGCTTTTTGTTGAAGGGATTTTATTTGAAACGGGAGGAATGAGTAGTGTATGTGGATCAAATGACACCAAGGGAAAGAATGTACGCATTTAAACATCAGCAGACTATTGACAGAATACCTTGCGGTCTTTTTCCAGGAGATTATATATATAAATTGGTGGGAAACAGTGTTTCCGATTTATATTTATCTTCCAAACAAATTGTAAAATCCCAAATTTACGCTCGAAAAGTTTATGAGATACAATCTGCCGGTACCGGACCAATTGTAAACGGTATAGCAGAAGCAATGGGCTGTAAAGTAATTTATCCTAAACATGACACACCTTACATATCTGAACATATCATTAATGATTACATTGATTATAAGAGGTTGGAGATTCCCGATCCCCGGAAAAGTGGAAGACTAAATATCATATTGGAAGCGCTTGAGGAACTTTTGGAATGTTTGGGAAAAGAACTTCCCATTATTTCTGAAATTCCCGGTCCGTTGACAACTGCATCCAATATACGGGGATTAGAGAATTTAATGATTGATTTATATGAAAGCCCGGAGTTTGCAAAGGAATTAATTGAATTTTCATTAAAATGTACTGTTGAATATATAAATGAAGCCTCAAAACTAGGGGTTGAATTCAGTATTTCAGACCCTGTGGCATCTCTTATAGGTGATTCCTTTTTTCAAGAATTTGAATTTCCGTTTCTAAAAGAACTGGTGCAAAGTGTTGTAAATTTGACAAAAGAGACTCCATTACTGCATATCTGCGGCAACACTACAAAATTACTGGGACAAATTGCAGACACGGGTGCAGGGATAATCAGTCTTGATGAAAAAGTGGATATGGAAACTGCTAAAAATGAAATAGGCTCTAGGGTTGCATTATATGGAAATATAAGTCCTACTAAAGTCATGTTGTCAGGATCTCCTCTTGATGTTTGTAATGAGGCGAAGAGATGCATACAAAAAGCTTATGATAATCCGAAAGGATTTGTTCTGGGTCTTGGATGCGGTATGCCAATCGATACACCGGAAGAAAATATTTATGCGTTGCTTGAATCAGCCAGAAAATTTGGCCGATATCCGTTAAAAGGGGAGTTTAATATAAATGAGAATATCTGCTGTTAGCATTGATATGTTTCAAACACTAATCAATGTGGATAAAAGTGCTGAAAATATCTGGAGGGCAATATTAGGGGAACAATACCATCCGGATTCAATAAAACAATATATACAGGAATATTACCAATTTTTAAGTAAAGTAATGGGGAAGGTTTATGAAACAAATGAATTTACCAACTTAAGAACAATTTTTACAGATGTATTTTCACTTATAAAACATAATAATGACTACAATTATATAGCTGAAGAAGCAGCTCACATTCTGATGGAAGAACACTCAAAAGCGAGTTTCTTTACTGATGCTTCTGAATTTTTAAACCAGTGGAACCATACTTGTCAGCTGTGGATATCAAGCGATGCAGATCATATAATGATTGACCCATTGTTATCTAAAATAAAATTTGACAAGAAATTTATATCTGAGGATTTAAAAGCATATAAGCAGGATAAAAAAGATAGATTTTTTAAAAAGGTACTTTCAGAAACGTGTATTGACAGACAGGAAATATTGCATATCGGAGACAGTCCGTCTGATGTAATCGGAGCAAAGAATGTAGGCATAAAAACCTGTTGGATTAACCGTTTGAAGACGAAATGGAACAAACAATCTACGCCGGATTACATAATATACGATTTGATGGAATTACCTGAACTTTTGCAGAAAATTGAAGGATAAACAGTTAAGAATAACAAAAGTTAAAGGAGGAACATAAAATGTATTTAGCAAAAAAGTTAAAGGGTGCACTGGTTTTGGTTTTATCCCTTTCTTTCATTTTAGGAGTTACAGGATGCAGCAACAGTAATCCTTCTCCGATAACCAACACCAACACGGAAGGTACCGTGAAGAGTGGAGGAAACTTTACATTTGGTATAACAACGGAGCCGGATCACCTTGATCCATATCTTGCATCGGCTGCAGAGACACGTGAGATTCTTTTTAATATTTTTGAGGGTCTTGTCAAATCCGATAATGATGGGAATATCATCCCTGCGGTAGCTGAAAGCTATGATGTTTCAAAGGACTTTCTTACATATAGCTTCAAGGTAAGAAAAGGACTAAAATTCCATAATGGAAGTGATGTTACTTCTGAGGATATTAAGTATTCTCTGGAAAAGGCTATGAGCTTGTCGGTGGCAGGCATGGACAATGTTAAGTCAGTGGATGCACCTGATGCTTCGACTATAAAGGTTAATCTGAAAAGTGCCGATAGTGATTTTTTACCATACCTGACTATTGCCATTGTACCAAAGGATTATTCAGATGGTGATGTTCACCCTGTAGGAACAGGCCCATTTGTATTTGATTCCTTTACACCTCAACAATCCTTAATATTAAAGAAAAACCCCAATTACTGGCAAAAAGATTTACCTCATCTTGATAAAGTAACTTTTAAAATTGCATCTGATACAAATGCTTTATTGTTAGAATTACAAGCAGGGAGCATAGACGGGTCAACGGTTTATAATGATCAGACCCTGTCAAAGCAGCTTGATCCCAATACCTTTAAGATTGAACAGGCAAATTCCAATTCGGTACAACAATTAAATCTAAATAATGCTGTAAAGCCTTTTGACAACGTTAAAGTACGTCAGGCAATCAGTTATGCTGTAGACCCTGATGAAATAATAGAAACTGTGGTTTATGGAAAAGGTACAAGAGTTGGAACACCGGTAATACCGGGTTTAAAGACTTACTTTGATTCAAGCCTGACTAATGCATATAAAAAGGACTTGGAAAAGGCAAAACAATTGTTAAGTGAAGCGGGTTATCCCAACGGTTTCAGCTTTACAATCTCTGTGCCCTCCAATTATCAGGTTCATGTAGATTCAGCACAAGTAATTGTAAATCAGCTGAAAAGTATTGGTATTGCCGCTTCTATAAAGCAGGTGGATTGGGCTACCTGGTTAAGCAAGGTCTATAAGGAAAGACAATACGAAGCTACTATTATTTCGGTTGATGGAATAAATGTATCGCCAAGAAGTTACTTGGAGAGATATGTTTCAACAAACGCATCAAATTTTATCAACTATAAGAGTTCAGATTTTGATTCGCTATACAAGAAAGCAAAGGATGAATCGGATGCTTCAAAAAGAGTAGAATTGTACAAGCAGGCACAGCAGATGTTGTCCAAGGATGCTGCAAGTGTGTACATTCAGGATATTTCAGCATTAACGGCACTAAGAAAAAACATATCAGGATTTACACCATATCCGTTATATGTATTTGATGCTTCAACCCTGTATTATACAAGTGAATCAAAATGAAATACATACTCAGAAGGTTTGTAACTCTACTTTTGACCTTGTTTTTAGTATCGGTTTTAACCTTTATAGCATTTGATATTATTCCCGGTGATCCTGTGGAATTAATTTTGGGAACACAGGCATCACCGGAAAGGGTAACGGCTTTAAGAACACAGTTAGGATTAAATGAAAGCTTGCCCGTAAGATATTTTGACTGGTTATCAGGATTATTAAAGTTTAATTCCGGAAACTCAATTCAGTATTCAAGACCGGTTAATTCGCTGATTTCCAACAGCTTTCCCGTAACTGCATGGCTGGCTGTTATATCCTTTTCGCTTATTGTGCTTTTTTCAATACCTCTTGGTATATTTGCTGCAAAGTGGAAAAACAAATTAATTGATAAGATTATCAGCACGGTAACAATGTTTAGTGTATCAGTTCCAAATTTCTTTCTGGGAGTCATTTTCATTTGGTTGTTCGGAATTGTTTTTAAATTGTTTTCGCCGGGAAGATATGTGGATTATCATGAAAATTTTATAGGCTTTTTTAATTATTTAATATTTCCGGCATTGGCAATTGCCATACCCAATATTGGAATATCAGTGAAATTTTTAAGGACATCTCTTATAGGTCAAATGAATGCAGACTATGTTAGAACTGCCTACAGTAAAGGCAACAGGGACATTGCTGTCCTGTGCAGACATGTATTTAGAAATGCTTTATCACCTTTAATGACTTTATTTGGCATGATAATTGTTGAAATCTTGTCAGGCAGTATAGTAATAGAGCAGGTGTTTGCATTACCGGGTATAGGCCGCTTACTGATTTCATCAATAACCTTCAGGGATTTACCGGTAATCGAATCACTTGCCATCTATATTGCTTTTATCGTAGTATTTATTAATTTTGCAGTTGATATAGCATTACAGTTAATTGACCCGAGGATAAAAATAAAGTAAGGATGTCCAGAATGAATAAAAATTTCGATTTAGATATGAAACTTGGCTTTTTTATAATAGGTATAGTAATATCTCTAGCTGTTATCAGCTTTTTTTATACACCTTATGACCCATACACAATGGATATATCACATAGATTTAACGGAGTATCAGTCAAACATTTACTTGGTACTGATAACTTTGGAAGGGATATTTTCAGCCGTGTAATAACGGGGGCAAGGTTTACACTTTTTGTTGCCATATGTACTGTATCGTCAGGAACATTGTTTGGAATAGTATTAGGACTTACAGCAGGTTATTTGGGAGGTGTGGCCGATGAAATCATTATGAGGATTATTGACGCTATAAACTCTTTCCCAGCCATTTTACTTGCGTTAGTTATGGTAACTGTTCTTAATCAGGGTAAATACACTATTATTGTAGCATTGTGCATACTGTTTGTACCAAGTTTTACAAGAATCGTAAGAAGCGGCACGCTACAATATAAAAATAATGAATTTGTAAAGCTTGCTCAGGTAATAGGTGCATCACCAATAAGAATTATGTTTGTTCATATTCTGCCTAATCTTTATCCTACGCTCCTTTCGGCAATTGTGGTAGGTCTGTCCAATGCTATATTGGCTGAGTCCGGAATGAGCTATCTGGGGCTTGGAATACAACCGCCTATACCAAGTTGGGGACGTATGCTATACGAAGCACAAACTCATTTGTTCCATTCACCTCTCAATGCATTTGCCCCCGGGATGTTTATAATTATTACGGTACTTGGATTTAATTTTCTTGGAGAAGGTATTCGTAAAAGACTAAATTGATAAAATATCGTACAGGAGGAACAATGTCGGATATATTACTGCAAGCGGAAAATCTCGCTATAGACATAAAAAGTCAAAATAAAAACTTAACTTTCGCTGATGATATAGATTTTAGTGTAAAAAAAGGTGAAATTTATGGAATCGTTGGAGAATCCGGTTGTGGTAAGAGTTTACTTGCACATTCAATAGCGGGTCTTCTGCCGGAAAACGTTAAAATTTCATGTGGAAGCATAATGTTTGACGGAGTTAATCTGCTGGCTTTAAATAAAAAGGAATTCCGAAAAATGCAGGGAAAAGATATTTCAATGGTTTTTCAGGAGCCTTTGACTTCATTGAATCCATTAATGAAGATAGGCAGGCAGGTTTCTGAGAATTTAAAAATACATACTGATTTAACAAAGAATGAAATGCAAAAAGAAACTCTTAATATATTGAAAAAAGTAGGCCTGAATAATCCGGAAGAATTGGTAAACTGTTATCCTCACCAATTATCGGGAGGAATGAGGCAACGAATTATGATAGCATCTGCAATAATATGCAAGCCAAAACTGGTTATTGCAGATGAACCTACAACTGCACTGGATGTTACAATACAGTCACAGATATTAAATTTATTGCAGGACATAAATAAGACCTACGGTTGTGCGATTGTATTTATTTCACATGATTTAGGTGTTATAAGCCGAATTTGTGACAGAGTAGCTGTAATGTACTGCGGAAACATAGTTGAGGAAGGAGATACAAGTAGTGTATTTTCCAATCCCCAACACCAATATACAAAAGGTTTGATTGACTCTATTCCCACAAAGAACAAAAAAGGTCAGAGCCTTGTAAATATACCGGGTAAGGTTCCCGGCATAACTGAAAA
This sequence comes from Bacillota bacterium, assembly GCA_023436485.1. Classification (GTDB taxonomy): domain Bacteria; phylum Bacillota; class Clostridia; order Acetivibrionales; family DSM-1351; genus Ruminiclostridium. The sequence continues at coordinate 11,456 of JAEZIU010000041.1, forward strand.
AAAGGAAGGCTGCTATTTTGCAAAGCGTTGTACAAAGGCCCAAAAAAGGTGTTTTAAAACTAAGCCGGAATATACTTTAATAAAACATAACCATATGGTGAGCTGTTTTTTAGCTGGGGAAACAGGTGAATAAAATGACTGAAAAATCTAACTACATCTTAGAAATTAATAATCTCAGTAATTATTATAATAAAGCAAAACTAAAGGTTCTTAAAAATGTTTCATTTAGTATCAGACATGGTGAAATTTTTGGTCTTGTAGGAGAAAGTGGCTGTGGAAAATCAACACTTGGCAGGTCAATAGCAGGGCTAGTGGAAACAGAAGGAAACATTGCAATTGATGGGGAAAGTGTTGGTAAAAAAAGAAGTATGTCATTATGCAAAAAAGTGCAAATGATTTTTCAAGACCCATTAAGCTCCTTAAACCCGTGCAAAAAGGTAGGCTGGATACTTGAAGAGCCTCTTAGAATTCACAAAATTGGTAGTAAAAGAGAAAGGAAGAACGAAGTAATACAAATATTGGAGATTGTAGGTCTTGATTCATCATACTATGACCGATATCCCAGAGAGCTAAGCGGAGGACAGAGACAGCGTGTAAGTATAGCCTGTGCCTTAATGCTTAAACCCAAGCTGATTGTTGCAGATGAGCCTGTTTCAGCCCTTGATGTTTCTATACAATCTCAAATTCTTAATCTCTTAAAAAATCTGCACGAAAATCTGCAGTTATCCTTTTTATTTATTTCTCATGACCTGAATGTAATTTACTATCTGTGTGACAGAGTAGCAGTCATGTATTCCGGCCGCATAGTTGAACTTGCAAAAGCAGAAGAAATTTATAACTTGCCTTTGCACCCGTATACAAAGGTTTTGCTTTCGTCTGTTCCTGAAATGTCAGGTGAAACTGTTTTTTCACGTATTAATAAAGAAGCAGAGCTTAATGAAAAAATAGGTACAGACATTTTAGAAAAAGGCTGCGCGTTTTACAGTCGTTGCCTTGGAGCAAAGGAAAAATGCAAAAGAGAGGTCCCCGAATTAAAATGTATAGAAGGAAGCGGTTCTTTAAAGCATTATGTCAGTTGTCATTTTGTTTGATATGGGGGGTATGCACAAATGAAAAACTCACAAAGTTTTTATTTTTCTTCCTTTGATGGAACCACATTATATGTAAAGCATTGGTATTCTATAAAAAGTCAGAAAAAAGGACTTATACTGATAGCACACGGCCTAGGAGAAACAGCAGATTATTATGATGATTTTTGTACTGAAGCAATAAGTTATGGGTTTGATGTAGTTATTCCGGAGGCCAGAGGACACGGTAAAACGGCTGGAGAAAATGGTGGCAATCCCGGTAAAGACAGTATACGTAAAATGGCAGAAGATTTAAAAGTACTACTTCAAGCCATCAAAAAAGATAATCCTTATGACAAAGTAGTACTGCTGGGGCATAGTTTAGGCTCTCTGGTGGCACAATTATTTGCTTTAAAATATAGCGAAGAGCTTATTGGCCTTGTTCTTACAGGTATTCCTTATCTGGACAATATTAATGAATTGCTTGATATTGTAAATAGTGAGATTGAATCAAGAGGACTCAAAGCACCTTGTACAGATGCATTTCAAACTTTATTTTCAGATATTAATAAACCTTTTGAGCCTGTTAAAACAGATTTGGACTGGATAACAAGCGATGAAAATATGGTAAAAGAATCACTTGCGTTGCCGTACACTTTTGTTTTGTTTAGCAATGAGTTTTATCGCGATTTTTTTAAATCTGTAAATGAAACCAATGAAACTGCAAACTGGAATAATATTTCAAGTTCCTGTTCAATATTACTATTAAGTGGCGGAATGGATGTCATCAGCCAATATGGCAGAAGCATAAAGGAAAGATATACTCAGTTAACAGCTATTGGCATAAAAAATTTACGTTATAAGATATATGAAAATCTGCGGCACAGTATTCTTAGAGAGGTATCACGCCAAGAAGTTATAAAAGATATTTTGGAATGGATCAGATTACGTATATAAGCCATTGGTACGCAAAATCCGAATCCACGTTGCATTTGCAACAACGCTAATAATAGTTTTCTTGTATCATTATAGTGCTGAGCTAAATAACTATTATTAGGGAGGATTTGTGATGGGTATGTTTTGCTACCAATGTCAGGAAACTGGGAGAAACAAAGGCTGTGAATTTGGCGGTGTTTGCGGTAAAAGTGAAGACCTTGCAGATTTGCAAGATCTTTTAATATATATTTTAAAAGGGATTTCGGAAATTATTATAAAAGGAAAGCTTGATATTAACATCTTACCTTATGTCAACCATGAAGTTGTAAAAAGTTTGTTTATGACAATAACAAATTCTAATTTTGATGATGATATTATTATAAAGAAAATTCATCAAATGCTTTCTATCAGAAATGAACTAAGAAGTAAAGTATCGGCAGAAAATCTCCATGATGCGGCCACATTTGAAATAGAAACCGAAAACGATATGGTGTATAAGGCATCATATGTCGGTATGATACCCAAGGATAATGAGGATGTCAGCTCTCTCAAACACCTTATCTTATTTGGTATAAAGGGACTGGCTGCATATACTTATCATGCATTGAATCTGGGAAGGGAACTAGAAATTCTCTATGCATTTATCTATGAAGCACTTGAAGCCACACTGAAAACAGACCTTACAGTTGAATACCTTGTTACACTTGCAATGAAGGTGGGAGAAGCAGGTGTTAAAGCAATGGCACTTTTGGATGAGGCGAATACTTCTCAATATGGTAATCCTGAAATAACAAAAGTTAATATAGGAGTAAGAAAGAATCCCGGTATTCTTATATCAGGCCATGATTTGACAGACCTTGAACAGCTTCTTGAACAAACTCAGGGAACAGGGGTTGATGTTTATACTCATAGTGAAATGCTACCATCCCATTACTACCCGGCATTTAAGAAATATGATAATCTCGCCGGGAATTACGGTAATGCGTGGTGGAAGCAAGAGGATGAGTTCGTTTCCTTTAACGGGCCAATACTTTTTACCACAAACTGCATAGTCCCACCAATTAACGAGGAAGTAAAATCAAGAATCTTTACTACAGGAGTGACGGGTTTTCCGGGCTGTGTCCATATTGAAACTAATACTGACGGTAAAAAGGACTTTTCAAAAATAATTGAACTTGCAAAAACTCTGAAATCACCAGTAGAAATTGAATCAGGAAATATAGTTGGAGGTTTTGCACATAATCAAGTTTTTGCTTTGTCTGATAAAGTAGTAGCTGCAGTCCAAACGGGAGCCATAAAGAAGTTTTTCGTAATGGCGGGATGTGACGGCAGAATGGATAGCAGAGAATATTACACCCAATTCGCAAAACAACTTCCAAAGGATACCGTTATCCTTACAGCAGGGTGTGCCAAATATCGATATAACAAATTAGACCTTGGAGACATCGGAGGAATTCCACGAGTGCTGGATGCAGGGCAGTGCAATGATTCATATTCACTAGTAATGATTGCATTAAAATTAAAAGAAGTATTGGGACTTCAGGATATAAACGACCTTCCGATTGTATATAACTTATCATGGTATGAACAAAAAGCAGTACTGGTTCTTCTTGCTTTGCTGTACTTGGGTGTCCGAAACATTCATCTTGGCCCTACACTACCGGCATTTTTATCTCCAAACATTACAAAGTTTCTTGTAGATAATTTTGGCATTGGGGGGATTGGAACAGTAGATGATGATATTAAACTACTTATGGGTAAATTTTCATAAATAAATCGAAAATTTTTCAACTTTATTTGTGGAAATTGCACCAAATAGTAGATAAACATAGTAAATTATGATATAATTGGAAAAGTAACAAAAATTTTAAAAGAAAGGAGGAATTTATATGAAAAAGAAAATAATGAAGGCCATGACTTTGGGCTTATCAATCGCATGTTGTGCTTTTGCTTTAAATGTACAGGCAGCAACAACGATTACTGAAAATCAAACAGGAACCATTGACGGATACAACTACGAGTTGTGGAAGGATAATGGTACTACAAGTATGACTTTAAATGGTGGCGGTAAGTTCAGCTGCTCCTGGAGTAATATCAATAATGCATTATTCCGTACTGGTAAGAAGTACGATGAGACCAAGACACATCAGCAACTTGGAACTATCTCATTGGACTACGCAGCAAACTATCAACCATCAGGAAATTCATACTTGGCTGTCTACGGTTGGACAAGCAGCCCACTCGTTGAGTATTACATCATCGACAGCTGGGGCAACTGGAGACCGCCAGGAGCTACTTCAAAGGGAACTATCACTGTTGATGGCGCTACATACGATGTATATGAGACTACTCGTGTAAATCAACCATCAATTAAAGGTACTGCAACTTTTGAACAGTATTGGAGTGTTAGGACATCGAAACGTACAAGCGGAACCATATCTGTAAGTGACCACTTCAAGGCGTGGGAAAGCAGAGGTATGACAATGGGTAAAATGTATGAAGTTTCACTCGTTGTTGAAGGATACCAAAGCAGCGGTAGGGCTGATATTACTACTATGAATCTTAATGTTGGAAGTGTTCCACAGCCTGTGGTAAAAGGTGATTTAAATGCTGATGGAAGCGTTAATGCATTAGACTTTGCAGCACTAAAATCACATTTAGTAGGAGCTACAAAACTTTCAGAAACAGCTCTTTCTAATGCTGACGTTAACGGAGATGGTCAAGTCGACGCTCTTGATTTCGCATTAATGAAAAAGTTTATATTAGGATTAATAACTACTTTATAAGATAAGCAGTTATTGTCTCTAAATATGAAGAAGCATCGCAAACCTCGAAAGGTAAGCGATGCTTCTTCATATTTAGCAAAAAAATTGGACTGTTGTCCTCCACAAAATATCTGCTGTGTGTCCAACAGTCCAATTAATAGTTGTTTTTATGGAACCTTTATTGCATTCAATACCGGTTCATTTTTTACTACTTTATATTTTTTATCTTTTCTCCAAGAATTCAAATCATCATCATATTTTTTAGTGATATAACTACTTTTTATATCATCCTTTAGCTGGGTAAATGAGTAAATTTTCATAAGCTTCATTACATGATAGCCATAGGAGGTTTTAACAATTCCGGTGTCCCCGACTTTTCTTGAAGGGTTTACTGCCCAGTCCTGAAATTCAGGTACGAACTGATTGTTTTTCATTACTGTGTATTTTCCGCCTGTCTCTTTGGAACCGGTATCTTCCGAAAGTTCTTTCACAAGAGCGGGAAAATCAGCATTGGGATCTTTTACTTTTAATAAGGTTTCTTCTGCTTTTTTTCTTGCTTCTGCGTCTTTTTCGGGAGAGGACTGATTGTTTTCGTCTATAGTCAGGAACAATATATGTCCTACAATTACCTTGTAAAACTTATCTTTGTTACTGTTATAGAATTTTTTAAGTTCAGTATCTGTGCATTTATAATTATTTTGTGTTACTGTTGCAAATTTTCTTACTATGTAGACGTTGTTATAAAAACTTTTGAATTGAGAAAGGGTAAATCCTGTTTCGTTTTTGATAATCTTTTCCTGCTCTACAGCTGTTGTTGCAAGTGAATTCAAATATGAATTCATGTCAGAGTTGAAATCATCCGTTTCTTTTTTAGTTAATGTTGTTTTTGCCGCTTTAGCCTTTGAAAGTTGAATTTTAAAATCTACGATGTTATCAAGAGCCAATTTTTTGGCATATTCAGATGCTTTCATATTGTTAATGTTTGCATTCCAATCAACATTATAGGAACTAAAATAGCTTTGTATCGCTGAAATGGCATCCTTGAGAAAAAAGTTGTAATCTTCCTTTGATATCTTTTCAGTTCCCACCTTTGCAACATATGTTTCCGGAGTGGCTGTCTTTGTAGCCGCTGCAAAAGTATTTGCGGCCGGAATCATCGACGTTAATACTAATGCAACTACAACAAGTGCATTTACAAACTTCCTATACATTTATTACCTCCTGTTTCGACCGCTATGCGGCAAATTTAATGTTAAAAAAACCCACTATATATAATTTAACACGAAGCTTCCAAAATCCTTTAATATATTATAAAAAATTACTTTTTTAATCAATTGTAAGAAGTAACAAAATGTAATAATATATGTATATAGAGCTATTTTATTACATTTATGTAAATGACATAAAATAGTGATAATTAAATTATGGAAAGGAGGGGATTAATGGTGTATAAAAAAACTCTGTTAAAGGTTTTCTTAGTATTGGCGTTGACAGCACTGATACCTTTAATGTCAGCTACAAATGTTCCTGCAAATGCCATGTCAGCAGAAGGTGTAAAGTATGAATTTGAAAACGGCGTTCAGAATAATGCTGAAATTCATACGGACTATGTTGGGAAAACTGATGATGGCCTGACATTCGACCTAAGCGGTGCAACTTGCAGTTTCATTGGACAAAAGGGGACAAGCACTTCTGTTAATGTTGACATTGACCAAGCAGGACTTTACGAATTGGTTGTCCGATATGCACAGCCATTTGACAAAACCAAGAAGGTACAGTATCTCAATGTCAACGATTCCAATCAGGGAGAGGTTAGCTTTCCGTACACTCTCAACTGGAAGGAAATGTCTGCAGGAATTGTCAAGCTCAACAAGGGTATTAACAATATTGAATTTGAGGGTTACTGGGGATACACTTTTTTTGACTACCTTATTGTTAAGCCTGCAGATGAAAGCATTACGAGTCTGAAAGTTGAGAAAAAACTGGTGAACCCTGATGCATCAAAAGAAGCAAAAGCACTTATGAGCTACCTGGTTGACATGTATGGAAAGCACATAATTTCAGGTCAACAGGAGCTATGCGGGTCTCATAATTATGAAGCTTCTGAGGCGGAATTCACCTATATTAATGACAAAACAGGTAAAATGCCTGCATTAAGAGGGTTTGATTTTATGAACTTCAGAGGCAACGGCTTGCTGTGGGATGATCTTTGTGCCGAACGTGTCATTGACTGGTACAAAAATAAAGGCGGTATACCAACAGTTTGCTGGCACTGGTTTTCACCTGCCAATATTGGCAAAAAGGCTGATAACAGCTTTTATACCGAAAGTACAACTTTCAGTATATCAAAGGCTCTGACATCTGGAACTGAAGAAAATACCGCATTGCTTAATGATATAGAATTTATGGCGGGAAAATTCAAACAGCTTCAGGATGCAGGTGTTCCTGTACTTTTCAGAC
>JAEZIU010000059.1 GCA_023436485.1 Bacillota bacterium
AATCCGATGCTTAATACTGTTATAGACATAAGTAATAATAAAACAACAAACAATATATTCTTTTTGCTTATTAATACAATCATGGGTATCCTTCCTTAATCATTTTTGAGTATCTTATTACTATGGATATTCAACTTAGTCCCACTTATGCATAAAAGCAAAACAAATTGTCCTAACAGCAAAAAAACAGGAGCAATCACTCCTGTTTTATCTAAACCCAATTTTGTATTAAGTTATTTTTTATTGTAAACCAGATCTTCTATATCTCCGCCCAGTTTTTTAATTATTGCTCTCATATGATTAAAGGTTGCAACATCAATTTTATCGATATTTTTAAGAACGTAACCCCTTAAGAATGGAATTGCTCTGCCATCCCCGTAATCACCAAGTATTTCAACTATCAGATTGAGGTTTGAAATTGTATTGAACGCACTTTTCATAAAATAGAAAACCTCATCGGATTTGTACTTATTTTCACTGCAGATTTCAGCAACACATGCCAGAAAATGTTCCTTTGCACTCTGATCATCCCCAGTACTAAAGGCATTTATCACATCCTTCAGAATGTTTACGCCATATGCAACTATTGCAGCACAAACTGCTTCTGAAATCATTTCATCCTGACTGGTTTTAATTAATAAAGTAATAAGCTTTTGCTTATACCCTTCCTCTTGGAGGCACCCGATTGCATACACTGCTTGTGAAACAGCCGGATAAATATCATCCCTATCCTTACCCACGGCTGAAAGAGAACTTTCTACGTAGGCAAATAACCTGTCAGAAGCAGCTTTGGCACCGTACGATTTAAACTTTTCAATGAGAATATCCGGGACTCCAACATCGGAAATACTTGCCATACACAAGAAAAATTCAATTAACTCATCCAAGGAAGACAGTGAATTTATAAATTCGACCGGTGCTATTCCTTCTAATTCCGGCAAAACCGTTGCCAGCCATTTTGCTTCTATATCAGCAATCAGTGCTTCTTCATCTATTTTTATTTCGCTGTTTTCTGCCACTGCCTTTTCTTCGAGATATTGATTAAAGCCCTCTTCTATTGCCTTATTATAGCTATTTGAAATAATCCAATTATTATCCATTTAAAAAAACCTTCTATTCCTTTTTGGTTTTGGCTTTCTGGGCTGCAACCCAACCAATTTTCTTACTTGTTCTGTAATATCAAACTTTTTATAACCGGCAAAATATCCTAAAAAAGATATTAGTATCACTGTAAACCATGCCACAATATAACCAATTACGGAATAATTCATAGACTTTTCAATAAAAAGCATGGGTGCTGCAAGCCCTTTAATAAGATTGCCTCTTAAAACAGGAAAATTAACTCCTTTTATTGATAAATTAAGGAATGATATTATTACCTGAATAATAGCGGGAGGTATCACAGCCAAAAGCCCGTAAATTGCTCCATCGTAGTACTTTATAGAATCGAAACGACGCTTGTCTACTCCGGTTAAGTGATGAAGTTCGGCATATATAAACAATATCATTATCACAAACACAAAAACTGAAAACAAGCTTAATCTTTTATACATTCCCACAAAAAATATGTAGAAAATCAGCATGGCAATCAAATAAGATTTTAAAACTGCCCAGCTTCCGGATAAATACTTTTTCATAATTCTCCTTTCAAAGCCACAAATAAGTCAGCTTCAATATTATATCATTATGACAAAACAAAGTAACTACTTCAAGTTAAAAATCATATTCAATAAGACCTTTTTTTATTGTTTGAAGCTTAGTATAGTTTGTCAATTTATTGCCCTTAAGATACAGTATATCTAAATTTTTTAGCTTTGCAACAGATGAGTAATCAGTTATACTATTTTCTCTGATATAAAGCTCTGTAAGATAAGTCAACCCTGACAAAGTACTTATATTGGAAACCTTGTTTGTGTTAATTGACAAAATCTCCAACTTTGTCAGTGTTTTAAGCGGAGAAATATCTTTTATACCGTTCTTATACAAATAAAGCACTCTAAGGTTTTTTAGCGATGCCAAAGCAGAAACGCTTGTGAGCTTTGTATTGCTCAAATCCAGATACTCCAAATTAGTAAGCAGCTTCAAATCATTCAAGGTCTTGTACCCTGCCGGAATTTTCAATCTGTACACTTTCGCCAAATCCGACTTATATAATGTCCCGGATGGTTTAGATATTTTTGTTCTTATTGCTTTTTCAACAACTTTGTCTGTTAAGGTTACTTTCGTTTGTGATACCGGTGCTGTTAAGGGAAGTGATTTAATAATTGAATCCCATACGTCAAGTCCGTAAGCCTTTGCAGTACTGTTGGTATAGTCGGGAACGTTCGAAAGGCTCCATAGAGATATACCACCTACGCCGTACTGTTTTGAAATATCTATCTTGGCCTTTACGCTTCTGCTGTTTTCATAAAGACAAATATTATGTGTATTATTGCTTGTATTGAAATATTGCATAACAGGACTTTCCAATTCATTATTGTAACCATATGTAATTGACCTACCATTACCGTCCTTATTCATAACCCTGTCATACAGCATTTTATAGGTAGGCGGAGGAAGGACATCCAAACTCAGAGTCTTTTTCCCGATCTTTTTCCATGTAGAACCCTTTGGAATCTGAAATCTCCATTGTGCAGAATCAAAGCTTATTTGAAGCATGATTTTATTGAGATTATTCTTACTGACGTATTTTTTTACATCCTCCATTACACGCTGAATTTGTTTTATAGGTGCAAGACTGTCAATAGGACACAGGCTATCATATCCGGTATACTGCATCGCCTGTTCTTTTGTGAGCTTTGTCGAAGGCTCATAGTCATGGGCCATTATTATCATTCTGTCAGCTACCTGAGAAATGGTAGAATAATCGTATCCGGAGTAATAAAACAAAGAATTAACTGCAACATACAATTTTTTATTTATTTCTGTGAGCCTTGGCTTAAGCTCTTTTAGAAATTGATTAAAGAAGCTGCTCATTTTCTGTCCATTAAGACCTTCTATGTCAATAACAACTCCATCAAAATATATATTGCTTCCCTGGGATACATCACTTTTCATTAAGTCTATTATGGATTGAATGGCTTTATCCCGCTGCTCCTTGTAAGGGAGGATTTTTACGACATTTGCACTATCAGAAAAAATACCCATTTGAATTGACTTGTTCTTGCTTTTAGCATATTTAAGAACTTCAATATAATCATTGGGATAATAAAAATCTTTATTTCCATTCTTTCCAAAGGTAGTATTTATACCATCTGTCAGGTCACCGTAAAATCTGCCCCATAAAAAGCTGACAGAATCAAGAGTATCTATGTATTTTTTTAAATTATCCGAAAAAGTTGCCTGTGCAGGATAAAATGCATGAAGTTCCAGCTTTTTTACTGCTGCTGCCTGTGCCACAGGTGCTACTGGAGAGACAAAGCCAAAGGCCATAGCCAGTATAAGTATCCCGCAGATAAGTGTTTTATATATTTTCATTTTTACAACTCCTACCTCTTTTAATTATATACTGATTCTATCACATCAAGCTTAGTCCATATGTTAAAAATTAGTTACAGAGCAAAAGAACAAATACAGGCCGGCCATCATACAATACACTATGCAATCAAAAGCCGTCTATAAAAGGAGTGTTTGCAATGAATATAGGTGATAAGGCAAAAGAACTTACAAACGCAGTAATGGGTACAAAGGAATACACAGAGCTTAAGCAGGCTAAATCAGTTATTGATAAAAACAAGGGATTACGTTCTAAAATTGAGGATTTTAAGAAAAAAGAGGATGCCTTATATAAAGGAAAGCTTTCCTCAAGTGATGCCCAGAAAAGAGCTACAGAACTGAACAAAATTTTTGATAATCTGAATAGTATACCCGAGGTTAACAGGTTTGTTAATGCAGAGAAGTCCTTTAATGATATGCTTCAAAAAATTTATAGACAAGTTAGCGATACCCTCGAAGCATCATTAAAATAATCTATTTTTTAATAATGCCGCTAAAAGACCGGATTGCATTTCCGGCCTTTTTTAGCACTAAATTCTTTAAACCGCATTATGAACAAAGGAAACTATCGATGCTATCGGTATATCTGTTACAGATCCTACCGTATAAACCGGTAAGGAATCCCAACCTCCGGCAGTTGCAGCTCCGTTTATATTTGCCGGTAAAACTGAACCCGGGCCATATGCTCCGGCTGAATATCCTCCTGAACAACCGCATGATCCTCCGCCTACACCGGTACCATATCCGGCATTAAATCCGGTACACGCATTACCTAATGAACATCCCGGTGGTGGACCAATTCTAGTTATCAGTCTTACAAATACAGGGTTTACAGCTAATAAAACTCCGGTAAAACCAGAGCCGGATTGACCACCGCTGCTTGTAAAAATAGTTACGGTCTGGCCTATATAACTTGCAAGCAGTGCGTCCCAATTACCTACTGGTGATGCTCCA
>JAEZIU010000044.1 GCA_023436485.1 Bacillota bacterium
AAGGTTTCCCCGCTTTCCTCGGATATTTTGTCGGGGTGTGTCTAAACTTTCTTACCACGACGACATTTCTTTCTATATTTGTGAAAGGTAATTCCATTTTTTCAATTTTCTCAATTTTACCACCTAATATGTCGAGAGCCTTATTGCAATTTTCAAACTCTTCAGTGTTACTTCCTTTCATTGCGATAAATATCCCGTTTATTTTTACAAATGGTAGACAATATTCGAGTAAAACCGGAAGATTTGATACTGCTCTTGCAACAGCAATATCATACTTTTCTCTGTACATAGGATTGGTACCAAAGTCCTCTGCTCTGCCATGAACTGCTGATATTTGGGTAATATTTACTGATTTTATTACCTCATTAAGAAACTTTATTCGCTTATCCAAAGAATCAAGTAATGTAATATCATTTTTAGGATTCACAATTTTAAGTGGAATTCCGGGAAAACCTGCGCCGGTACCTACATCTATGATCTTTATATTTTCATTACTTACATATGGAATTATGCTGATTGAATCAATAAAATGCTTTATTACTATTTCCCTGTCATCCTCTATTGCAGTTAAATTAATTTTTTTATTCCACTCTTTCAGAAGTTCCATATACTTTTCAAATTGTTCTACTTGTGTATCCGTTATTAATGTTTTATAATGTGTCAAACCTTTGATAAGCAATTGTTTTAATTCATTTTCAAGTGCCATAAATTCCTCCGGTTACTGATTTTTCTTTCTGTTAACCTGTTCAAGATATATAAGTAATACTGAAATATCGGCAGGAGATACCCCTGTTATTCTGGATGCCTGGCCTATTGAATCAGGCCTTATTTGGGAAAGCTTTTGCCTTGCCTCCAGTCTCAATCCTTGTATCTCGTTATAATCAATATTCTGTGTTATTTTTCTTCCTTCAAGCTTTTTATACTGTTCCACCTGCTGCATTTGCCTTTTAATATAACCTTCATACTTTACGGCAACTTCAACCTGTTCACGTACAGCTCTTGGGAGGTCAGGAAGTTCACAAATCTCTGAAAGACTTTCATAACTTATTTCAGGTCTCCTAAGTAGTTCTGTTACCTGAATTCCACTTTTTATTACGGTGCTGTTTCTGCTTTCGAGATACTTTAAAACAGCTTCGCTTGGTGGCAAATAGGTGTTTTTGAGCCTTTCTATCTCTTTCTCGACCATTTCCTTCTTCTCAAGAAATTTTTCATAGCGTTCTTCACTAATCAATCCTATTTCCCTACCCATGGTAGTCAATCTTAGGTCGGCATTGTCCTGCCTAAGCAGAAGCCTATACTCTGCTCTGGATGTCATCATTCTATAAGGTTCCTTTGTTCCCTTTGTAACAAGGTCATCAATAAGTACGCCTATATATGCCTGGGATCTGTCCAATATCAATGGATCTCTTTTTTGTACCTTCATTGCTGCATTTATTCCAGCAACAATTCCCTGAGCAGCAGCTTCTTCATATCCTGAACTTCCATTTATTTGCCCGGCTGAAAACAATCCGTCTATATTTTTATACTCTAATGATAATTTTAACTGTGTAGCATCTATTCCGTCATATTCTATTGCATAGGCACTTCTCATTACTTTTACATTTTCAAGACCGGGGATAGTTCTCATAAATTCCACCTGTACATCTTCCGGAAGACTGCTTGACATTCCCTGCAGGTACATTTCTTCCGTATCTATTCCCATAGGTTCAACAAAGACCTGATGGTGATCCTTATCAGAGAATCTTACTACCTTATCCTCTATTGAAGGGCAATACCTAGGGCCAATACCTGTAATATTTCCACTATATAGTGGTGACCGATGAATGTTCTTTTTAATTACCTCATGCGTATCAGTATTTGTATATGTGAGCCAACATGGAACTTGATCCTTTTCTATTTTTTCTGTTTCAAATGAAAATGGAACAATTATATCATCTCCGGGTTGCTCTGACATTTTCGAAAAGTCAAGACTTCTCTTATTTAATCTGGCAGGAGTACCCGTCTTAAATCTCAAAAGCTCTATACCCATATTCTGCAAGCTTTCTGATAATCTGTTTGCAGGAAATAATCCGTCAGGTCCTCCACTGTAACTTACGTCACCTATAAAAATTTTCCCTTGAAGATATGTTCCTGTTGTAAGAACTATTGCCTTACACTTAAATATAGCTCCGGTATGGGTTTGAACTCCTGTAACACTAGTCCCTGTTTCATCAGTAAGTATTTTTGTAACCTCTGCCTGCCTGATATCGAGGTTTTCCTGAGTTTCGAGAATATGCTTCATTTCCATCTGATATTGTCTTCTGTCAACTTGGGCTCGCAAGGAATATACTGCCGGGCCTTTTGAGGAATTAAGTATTTTTGACTGAATAAAAGTTTTATCCGTTGTCTTTCCCATCTGCCCGCCTAAAGCATCTATTTCCCTAACCAGATGTCCCTTCGCAGTTCCCCCTATACTCGGGTTGCAAGGCATATTTGCAATACTGTCAAGATTAATTGAAAAAACTATAGTACTGCATCCAAGTCTTGCTGCTGCCAGTGCGGCCTCACACCCGGCGTGTCCTGCACCGATAACCGCTATATCATAACTTCCAGCGAAATAATCCATAAGGATTCTTCCTTTCTATTTAAAATCTATTATTTTATTGCTATTTTCCAATACAAAAACGGCTGAATATATCATGCATGACAGCTTCATCAATTGATTCTCCCGTAATCTGTCCTATGTTGTCGGCACAACTTTTGATATCAATTGTTACCATATCCAAAGGCATTCCTGTTTCGAACGAACCCAATGCCTGTTCAATATCCTTAATAGCCTTGTCCACAAGATACTTATGCCTTGAATTAGTTAATAAAACTTCATCATTACCGGTTATGCTGCCCTTTAAAAACAATTGAGATATTGCTGATTCCAATTCTTCTATTCCCCGGCCATTGATAACTGATGCATTTAAAACTATATCAAAATCCTTTAACTTCTGGTTTATTTCTATCAACTGAGTGGTATCAACCATATCTGCCTTATTTATTAAAATAAGAGCTTTTTTATTCTTTATTACTTTCAATATATCATCATCTTCTTCTTGTATACCTGTTTCCGCAGAAAGTACTACTATGGTCAGATCAGCATTTTCTACAGCCTCATATGCCTTGTTTACTCCTATTTTTTCTACAATATCTTCAGTAACTCTGATACCTGCTGTATCTGTAATCTTTGCCGGAATGCCCTTTATATTTACATATTCTTCAATAATATCTCTTGTCGTTCCCGGAATATCAGTAACTATAGCTTTTGTACTTCCTGATAGTTGATTTAGCAAGGAGGACTTACCTACATTGGGTTTTCCCGCAATTACTATATTTAGTCCTTCTCTTAATATTTTACCCCTGTCAAAAGTTCCTGCCAAAGTGAGAAGCTCTTTTTTTATCATAATAAGATTTTCTAATACTTTTTCACCTGTTATTTCTTCGATATCATGTTCCGGATAATCAACAGTTACCTCTATATGAGCCAGTAATCCTACTAAAGTTTCTCTGATGCTTTTTAAGCGTGATGATAATCTACCCTCAAGATGGCTAACAGCAGCTTTTGAACTTTCAACAGTTTTGGAGTTAATTAGATCTATTATTGCTTCTGCCTGTGATAAATCTATTCTACCATTTAAAAAAGCACGTTTAGTGAATTCTCCCGGCTCGGCAGGCCTTACTCCGTTTTTGAAAATCAGTTCCAATACACGGTTTATTACAACAATTCCACCATGGCAATGTATTTCTATAACATCTTCTCTGGTAAAGGTATTAGGTTTACACATTTTTAGTAGTAATACCTCATCTAATACTTCTTTTAATTCCTGATCAAAAATTTTTCCATATGTTACTGTATGTGAATGAATTTCCTCCATTGCTTTTGGGCTTTGAAATATCCTACTTACCGCATCAAATGCTTTTTCTCCGCTAATTCGTATTACACCTATTCCGCCTGTTCCATAAGGAGTAGACAGCGCTGCTATCGTATCTTCATTGTGCATATTATTACCTCTTCTAAATGGTACAAAATTTAAATTGCCTTACCAACGCACAAAATGGTTCAAGGAGCAACCCTGAACCATCTGATATGCATATTTACTTCTTTAGTATGCGTTTTTACTTGTAAATCCAAAAACTATTTCAGAGTAATAACTACCTTTCTCTTTGGTTCTTCACCTGTACTGTATGTTTCAACAAGCTTGTGACCTTGAAGAGATGAATGTATAATTCTTCTCTCATAAGGGTTCATTGGCTCCAGAGTAATAGGTTTCTTATATCTGACTACTTTATCAGCAAGTCTGTTAGCAAGCTTTATAAGAGTTTCTTCTCTTTTTTGTCTGTAATTTTCAATGTTTAAAATTACTCTCTTGTAATCTTCATACTCTTTATTAACAACCAGGCTTGTCAGATACTGCAGGGAATCCATTGTTTCCCCTCTACGGCCTATAATTATTCCAATATTATCTCCATTAACATCAACAATTATACTTTCATCATCTTCGCTAACATTGATATCAGCCTCGACACCCATATTATTAAGTATTGTGTACAAAAAATCTGACGCTATGTCACATCTGTTCTTCTCTTCTTTTTCTTTAACTGTCACTCGTATTCTGGCAACTTTAGAACCTATTATACCAAAGATACCTTTGTTGCCCTCTTCTATAACTTCAATATCTACATCATCTTGTGTTAACTGCAATTCTTCGAGTGCAGCAGATATAGCTTCTTGAACTGTTTTACCTTTTTTTTCAATACTGTAAGCCATTATTTACTCACTACCTCCTTTTTATTAAGGACATACTTATTTACAAAGTATTGCTGAACAATAGCAAACACATTACCAGCAATCCAATATAGAGCAAGACCTGCAGGGAACTGGAAAGAAAATAATAACGTCATTATAGGAGATACATACATCATGCTATTTCCCATTGGATTTGCAGCTTTATCCGCTGTTGCCTTAGGCATCGACATACGCACTGACAGAAATGTCGTAATGGTTGCTATTATGGGTAATAACAATAGAACTGCAAATTTAGGCTCGCTCATAATCTTGCTTAAATGCCATGTCGGAATGTCTCCCAAATTTATGCCAAACCCATGGCTCGGGAAAAACATATTTAAGTTTCCAACTCTTTCCCCCTGGCCTTTCTGCATAAAATGTGTAATTGTATTAATTTCTGAGTATGCACTGTTAATCGGTATCCCTGAATCTGATGCAAGACTGTTTAACTGAGTAGCCGTAAAACCTAACATATATTTGAGTGGTTTTGTTATAGCCTGCCACAGTGATAACAGTATAGGCATTTGTATAAGCAGTGGAAGACATCCTCCTGCAGGATTTATTTTATGTTCCTGATAAAGTTTCATCATTTCTTCATTAAGCTTCGCTTTATCGGTTGCATATTTTCTTTGAATTTCCTGAAGTAAAGGCTGAACCTTTTGCATTTCAGCTGAGGACTTGTACTGTCTTAAAGTTAAGGGAATCATTGCAGCTCTAACTATTATTGTAAAAATTATCAGTGCCAGACCGTAATTTTCAAATGCAATAGTGTTATAAATCCAATAGAGGAATTGACCGAGTGGTCTTATTATTATGTCAAACATGTTTATCTCCTATGTTACAATTAGTATCTATTTAACAGGGTCAAACCCACCAGGATGAAAGGGATGACACTTTAATATTCGTTTTAATGCCAGATATGATCCTTTTATACAACCATATTTCGTTACAGCCTCAATTGCATACTGTGAACATGTAGGATAAAACCTACATGTAGGCCTCATTTTTAATGGCGATAAAAATTTCTGGTAAAATCTGATTAATGCTATAACTATTCTTTTAAACAATTATATTTCTCCTGATCAAATATCTGCAACTTTTTAAACAGGTACTTGAATTCCTTTAACACAGCTCCATACGTAGGCACACTTTCACCAGCCCTTGCTGCAATCACAATGTCATACCCATTGGAAATATAGTCTTCAAAATACCGGTAACTTTCTCTTATTAGTCTCTTTTTTCTATTTCTGATAACCGCGTTGCCGGCCTTTTTAGATACTGATATCCCAATCTTATTAGAGGATTGTTTATTTGGAAGGATATATACAGTTATATACCTTCCAACATAAAACGATCCTTTATTAAAAACTCTTGCAAACTCGTAATTCTTTTTTAGTGTTACAGTCTTTTTCATAAAATACTGCCTTTACAAATAATAGTTCGTACGAAGAATAGCAAGTTTTAAAGAAAAAGACCACAAATATGCGGTCTTATGCTGAAAGAACCTTTCTTCCTTTTAATCTGCGTCTTCTTAATACTTTTCTGCCGTTAGAAGTACTCATTCTTTTTCTGAATCCATGTTCCTTCTTCGCATGTCTCTTTTTAGGTTGATATGTTCTTAACATTGGTACACCCCCGATCCATCTTTGTTTATATAAACAGCTGAGTGTTTTGTTTTAAAGACACCAGACCTATTATATATTATGATATTTCAACCTGTCAAGGCTTATTAAAAGCCTTTCTGATAGAATAATTTTTAAATTTATTTTTTAGAAATACTAAAATCTATATGTGGTGCTGACAAATTATTTTTTTCAACATGTTGTTACTTATATATATTATTTGCACATAGACCTGTGGATATATATCCTCTAAAAATATATTTTTGTGGATATCTCTCGTTTTTCTTATTGAATTTTCCACAAAACTCTGATATATTTATTAATACTTGTTGATAACCTGTGTGTTTTTAACCTGCTGGGTTGTTAATAACTTTACTGAACAAATTATTATTTTGTATTTCTCACTCATAAAAAAACTTGTACAAGCTTTTTAACTAGTAGCGTTTTTAGATAATAACGTGCTTATTTTTATTCGATATCATGCACATTTTTATTATTAATATGTATAACCAAGGTGGGCGAAGGGACATGAACGTGCAACTTAACGAAATATGGAACCGTACATTGGAATTATTAAAAGGTGAAATGACTGAAATCAGTTTTAATACCTGGATTTTAACAATAGAACCGATATCTGTTGATTCTAATACAGTTACTTTAGGAGTACCTGCTGATTTTAATAAAGGTATTCTTGAATCAAGATATGCATATCTAATAAAAAATGCATTAAGGCAAATAAGTCACAGGGATTATAATATTTATTTTGCCATACCTTCACAAGCACCTGTAAAACCCGCAACCCAGGAATACACTGAAGACACCAGCATGTCTTTTTTGAATCCTAAATATACATTTGATACATTTGTAATCGGAAATGGAAACAGATTTGCTCATGCGGCATCATTAGCCGTTGCGGAAGCACCTGCAAAAGCATATAACCCTCTTTTTCTTTATGGGGGAGTTGGACTTGGAAAAACACATTTAATGCACGCAATAGGTCATTTTGTTTTAAGTCAGAATCCTGCATTAAAAGTTTTATATGTTTCTTCAGAGAAATTTACAAATGAATTGATAAATGCAATAAGAGATGATAAAAATGAAGAATTCAGATATAAGTACAGAAATATTGATGTTTTGCTTATTGATGATATTCAGTTTATAGGTGGAAAAGAAAGAACTGAAGAAGAATTTTTCCATACATTTAACGCCCTATATGAAGCTAATAAGCAAATAATCATATCAAGTGATAAACCTCCAAAAGAAATTCCTACTCTTGAGGACAGGCTTAGATCCAGATTTGAATGGGGATTAATTGCAGATATTGCACCCCCTGATTTGGAAACCAGAATTGCTATTCTTAGAAAAAAAGCTCAATTGGAAAATTTGGATGTACCTGATGATGTTATGGTTTTTATTGCAGATAAGGTAGGTTCCAATATACGAGAACTTGAAGGTGCTTTAAATAGAGTTATAGCATATTCAACTTTAACCGAAAATATCATAAATGTTGATATGGCGGTGGAGGCTCTTAAAGATATGCTCAACAATAGTAAAGCAGTTATTATAAATTCTAAAACGATACAAGAAGCCGTATCCAGATACTTTCACCTAAAACCAGATGAACTTAAATCAAAAAAGAGATCCAGGGATGTTTCTTTTCCTCGGCAAATTGCAATGCACCTCTGTCGTCAAATGACAGATATGTCTCTACCTAAAATTGGAGATGAATTCGGTGGTCGTGATCATACGACTGTTATACACGCATGCGAAAAGATTAATCACGACCTTGAAAACAGTGCGGAATTAAGAAGAACTGTAGAGGATATAAAGAAAAATATAACTGGGGGTTAAATCTAAGATTTGATGAAAGTTATACACAGTTTATGTTGATTTGGTGATCAATATCTGTGTATAACTTAGAGTTTTGGATAAACTTAATGTTTTGTTGAAAAAATGTATCGATTGGTCAACATTTTATTAACACCAACTAGCTGTTGGTATAACTAAATCAGACAAGTTATACACAGAGTTAACACCCCCTACTACTATTATTACTGTTTTTATATTTTAATTATATTTAAAAAAACGGAGGCACCTAGATGAAAGTTATATGTTCTAAAGAAAATTTACTTAATGGGATTAATATCGTTCAAAAAGCTGTTTCAACCAAAACAACTTTGCCAATACTTGAAGGAATATTACTTAATGCTGAGGACAAGTTTAAGTTAACAGGTAATGATCTTGAAATCGGTATAGAATGTTATGTTGATGCAGATATAAGAAGTACCGGATCCATTGTTATAAATTCCAAAATATTTGGGGATATTGTGAGAAGGCTACCGGATTCAGAGGTTCTGATTGAAGTTTCAGTAAATAATCTTGTAGTTGTTGAATGTGAAAATTCACATTTTGAAATAAAAGGAATAAATCCTTCAGGATATCCAGCACTGCCGGTTGTTGAAAAAGAAAATGTTTTATCATTGACACAAGGCAACTTAAAGGATATGATCAGACAAACCGTATTTGCAGTTGGTTCAGATGAAAATAGACCTGTGTTAACCGGTTCTCTTATAGAAGTCAGAGAAAAGGAATTGGTTATTGTATCAATAGACGGATTTAGACTGGCACTTAGAAGAAAGATTTTAGAAAATAATATAAATGATTTTAGTGTTATAATACCGGGAAAAACTTTAAATGAAATTTCGAAAATTCTTCAGGCTACTGATGACGAAGTTGCTGTTTACAGCTCTAATAATCAGGTTGTTTTTGATGCTAAATCATGGAGAATTGTTTCTAGGCTGATTGAAGGAAAATTTTTAAATTATAACAGCTTATTAAATAAAGATTTCGAAACAAAAGTTATTATTAATATTAAAGAATTTCAGTCGAGCCTTGAAAGAGCTTCACTTATATCGATGAATGATAAAAATAGTCCTGTAAAGCTATTTATAGGGAATGATAAAATTATAATTACATCAAATGCGGATCTTGGAAATGTCCGTGAAGAAGTTAAAGCCGAGATAGAAGGAAATAATTTAGAAATAGGTTATAATCCTGCTTTTTTAATTGATGCATTAAAGGCAATTGATGAAGATAGAGCATCTGTATATTTTATAACTACAAATGCACCATGTACATTAAGACCGCTAATTGAAAGCAATAATGACTTTGCATATTTAATACAAGCTGTAAGAATTTAATTATACGATGGGATATTTGGAGGCAATATGGAAGACGTAGGAATAAGTACTGAGTATATTAAGCTTGATCAGTTTTTGAAATGGGCTGGTGCTTGCGACAATGGAGCTATGGCTAAAGGCTTTATAAGCGACGGCTTTGTCAAAGTTAATGGTAATGTGGAATTTCAACGCGGAAAAAAGCTCAGAAACGGTGATATTGTAGAATTCGATCAAAAACAATACAAAGTAATTCAAAATAGCTAAATGAGGTAATGCGTTGATTGTCAAAGACTTGGTTTTAGAGAATTATAGAAACCATACAAATACAAGAATTGTATTTTCTGATCGTTTTAATATTATTTATGGTGATAATGGCCAAGGGAAAACAAATATCCTTGAAGCCATTTATTTATGTGCTTCCGGGCGATCACACAGAACGTCTAAAGATGCTGAATTAATAAAGTTTGGTTGTGATAAATTCAGTATAAACGCGCATATCTCAAATACAGGAAGCTTGGATAAAGATATTGAAATTAGTTATTATGAAAATCAAAAGAAACAAATCAAGATAAATGATATACCCATTCAAAAAATTGGTGCACTTATGGGAAATCTTTATGCTGTATTATTTTCCCCTGAAGATTTGTTTATAGTAAAACAGGGTCCTACTGAAAGAAGAAGGTTTGTTGATATAACACTTAGTCAAATTAAACCTTCCTATTTTTACAATCTGCAACAATTGACAAAAATTCTAAAACAACGAAATACACTTCTAAAGACTATAAGTGCAAATTCCAAATTAATTGATACTGTTGAAATATGGAATATAAGGCTGGCAGAAGTTGCAGCATCTATTATAAATTCCAGAAGGGCTTTTTCAACCACGCTTTCGGGACTGGCTGAAAGTCAACATAATTTTATTACTGATAAAAACGAAAAAGTTTCATTTGATTATAAGTGCAGTTTTCAAATTAATGATAAAGACAATAAAGAACAGATCCAGAATTTATATATAAAACAATTGGAAAAATGTTTTTCCAGGGACATGATGCTTGGATATACTACTATAGGCCCTCATCGAGATGATTATGATATTACTGTTAATGATAAAAGTCTTAAATTATATGGATCACAGGGCCAGCAAAGATCAGCAGTCCTGTCCTTAAAAATTGCCGAAATCGAGTTGGTTAAAAAAGAGACAAATCAGTATCCTGTTTTACTTTTGGATGATGTTATGTCTGAATTAGATAACAATAGGCAAAAATATTTGATGGACAGCATTAAGGAAGTACAAACTTTTATTACTTGTACTAGTACAGACCATTTTGGAAACTTATTATCCACTGACAGTAATTTTTTTAAAATTGTCAGCGGAAATATTCAAAGCAATTTGTAAACGATAATTTGCAATAACTAATTTAATAATGTAAAATTGGGTTTAGAGATTTATGGAGGATTTTAAGTATGTTTTTGCATATAGGCGGAGATGTTGTTATTCCTATAAAGAATGTAATATCAATTATGGATATAGACACGACTACGATTTCTAAAGATACACGAGAATTTCTTAAAGTTGCGGAAGAAGAAGGTTTTGTAGTAAGTATATCGGAGGATTTACCGAAATCATTTATTATTACTGAGACTGATAAAAAAAGTAAGATTTACTTGTCTCCGATATCATCAGTTACATTGCAAAAGAGATCAAAATATATAAATGAAATTTCAAATATTTAATTGATTGTTGAAAGGAAGTAAACAAGAGACTATGAATGAATTTAACAATGCTTCATCTTATGATGAGAGTCAGATTCAGGTGCTGGAAGGCTTGGAGGCTGTACGTAAGAGACCTGGAATGTATATAGGAAGTAC
>JAEZIU010000193.1 GCA_023436485.1 Bacillota bacterium
GGGTTGGGGAAATTCGGTAATATAGATTTATCTAAACTTAAACCTGAAGATGTAACAAGGGAATTTGCTGAATGGTTAATAGGAAACCCTGTTAATGTGCTTGCTACTCAACATCCATACATTACAAAAGCTCTCACAGGAGTGGATGTATTAGCACTATTCTATGCAGGTGGATTTGTCATGGATGGTAATGGCATTTACCATGCTAGACAGGAATGGTCGCTCCAGAGCTTTAAGTATTCAGGGTACAATGATTTTTATGATGAAGTTTTTCATTACGCAACCGATATGAATAGGGCTAAATTCCAATTTAGTGATGATGATGGTAACGACTATATTTTGTGGGCATGGAAAGGAGATTATTTGAACTTAGGTGCGGGAGCTGAAATGGGTATATATAAAAGAATGGAAGTTAACGGTACTGAAAAGGAACACTGGATTATTGACCAGAGTCTTGCTATGCCAATGACATTAAATTTGAACTACAACGGAAAAAGAATAATATCTTACGATCCTAAGAAAGTTGATCCCAAAATATTTGATCCACTACGCAAAAGCACAGATAAATGGTGGGTGACAGGCTTTAATCCGGATTATCAAGACGTAAAAGCTAGTCAGCTAACAGCTACTTACACCGTCGACTTTTCGGACAAACAAGATTTGTATAAGTATTTTATTAGATCAGATGACTACTTGAGAAATAAAAGCAAATGGTCGATATCAAAAGATAATAAATATAAAATGACGTTTACATTTAAGTAGGGAGGAATAAATGGGCTATGCGTAAGCTTATAATTAGTTCGATACTTATACTTGCTATGTTGTTTCTGAGTTCTTGTTCATTGGAAAATTTAAGAACAGAAATTCTTAACAAGGATAGCGATGATACAAAAGCAAATGCACGCTTGGAGCAAGTGATTAGTGCCATAATTAATAAAGATAAAGATGCTGCAAAATCTCTGTTTTCAAAAAAGGCATTGAGCGAAGCCGATGATTTTGATGGCAATATGAATGACTTGTTTGATTCTTTTCAAGGTAAAGTTAATTCATGGAAAAAATCAAGTGGTCCTACAGTATTTGAATCAAATAATCATGGACATGATACTAAAGAAGTCAATTCATATTATTATGTAAATACCGATAAAAAAAAGTACTTCTTTGTACTACAGGATTACCCAGTAGATACAGATCATCCTGATAATGTAGGTCTTTACTTACTCTTGGTGGTTAAAGCAGAAGATAGAGAAAAAATATATGATGGGGACAAAAAAATACTATATGATGGCAACAAAGATATACCACGCGTTGGAATCTATTTACCAATAAAATAACAAGATGTGGAAATAGCCACTTATCGGATTTTCAGTCAATGGGTGGCTATTGCTATTTACACAGATTTTTGTGTTATTTCTGGATCACAGCCACTTAACCGGTTGCCATTAAAACGGTAGCTGGGTTTCCTTATCACCTTCAAATGATGTAACACAAAATGTAACAACATCTATAGAGTTGAATGATAAATATATAGTTCAGAAAAGTTTAGGCAATGTTACGGTGATACCAATAATTGACATTTAAAGTATAGTTAATATCATCACTAAAAAATATAACGGTGACGGCTACAGAGGGGAGAAGCCAAAAGGTAGCTCTTGTGCTATTATGTAGGACAAATTTACATTATGAATGATGATTACAATCATTTTAGTAAGTTACTCTCCAACAGCCTAAAAGCGGTTGAAAAAAATGTGTCTCAAGTAGAAGTAGAAAAGATAAACGAAATGCTTAAATAGTTTTATATAGGAGGTTCTAACAGAGCCTCCCTCATAAAAATTTAAATATTAGAGGGAGAAGATTATGAAAAATAAAACCAGAAATTATCAAACTGTATTATTATTAATCCTATTTTTTATCTTAGCAGGCTGCTCTTATGATAATTCTTTGGCATTATATAACGACTATGCTAAAGAATTTAATGATACATATTTTAAGGTTGTTAAAAACATTGATGTATCAAATACGTTAAAATCATTAAAAGAGATACAAACTGAAGAAAATGTTAAAAAAATAGATAAACTTGGAAAGTTGATTGATGATTTAAAAGAAAATCTTCCAAAAGGAAAGGAACAATCACTAAATACATTAAATGAGAGATATGAAGATTTAAAGTTTTTAAAAAATTCGTATATAAAATTTGAGAGCCTATCTGTAGATGATAAGATAAGAATTAATTCAATAATAATCTCAATTGGCTTAGAGAAAGAAAATTGGAAAGATAAACACTCTACAATTATATGGGATTAAAAATGGAGTTATAATCTTGGACTTATTAAATATATCCGTAGCAGTTTTGTAGTACTAGTTGTTTACATAGCGATTGAATTACACCGAATGCCAATATAAAACCATTTGGAGGTAAATTAACAATCTTGATTATACTTCACAAAGCAAAATAGAATATACAAAAAAATATATATAGAAAAAGGAGTTATATTAATGGGTAAAAAAGTACTTTGTAGCTTATTAGTAATTTTCATAATTTGTTCTCAGAGTGCCTGCGGAAGAAATTTTAATGACTTTGAATCTCAATTTATGGAACAGTATTATAAGATAATACAAAACTTAAACTCCAAAGAAGTTGATGATATTCTATTAAAATTACAATCGAAAGAAAATGCAGTTTTTCTGGAGAACATGAACAAAATACTTGAGAATAACAAGCATATACGTAAAAAAAATCCTAAAAAATATGATAAGTTTGAAGAATTATATAAGGGTTTAATTGCTTTAAAAGAAGCATATAAAAAATGGGAAAGCTATGATTTGGATAAACAGCAATACTTAAATCTTCAATTATCTGATATGTCGGCGTATTTAGGTATGCTTAGGGATGAAGAAAAGGAAAAATCTACAAATAGGTAATTATTTTGAGGAACCCTTGAAAACAGGGTTTCTCTTTTTTACTAAAATTTTATAAAGAAATCGTGGCTGGTAGTTCTATCAATAACTACTTTGCTACACGACAGAGACTGTTCAGAACGGTAAGGAATCCGTAACCACAGTATACACATATAATGAGCAAAACAGGCTCACAAAGACAGTTGCAAACAAAGGAGGAGAAACCGAGAGGATAATATACCGATATGATGCCAACGGAAATATGATCTCTAAGGAGAAGTCCGTAACAAAGAGCACTCCGTCGGGAGGTCTATCCGGCATAACAGGAACTGTCAGCGGTCAGCCGGGAAAGCATAGCCAGACCACATATAAATATGATGATTGGAACCAATTGGTAAAGACTCTATCCAATGTAACCTCTACATACAAATATAACGGTGACGGCTACAGAATTGAAAAGACTGAAGGCAGCACAACAGTAGAATACCTGTATGAGGAAGATAAGGTAATATTGGAGACTGATGAAACCGGGAAGCAGATTTCAGTAAATGTGTATGGCACAAACCTTATATCAAGAAAAACAGATTCTGATACAGCTTTCTATCTGTACAACGGACATGCCGACGTAACAGCTTTGATAGGTGAAAACGGCAATATTATGGCCAGCTATAGGTATGATGCCTTCGGAAACATAATTGAACATACAGGAATAGACAGCAATATAACCTATGCCGGCTACAAATATGACAAGGAAACAGACCTTTACTACCTGAATGCCCGTTATTATGACAGTAAGATAGCAAGGTTTATGACTGAGGGTACATATACAGGTAGGCATCAGTATAAAAACTTAATAAAGAGTTTGAAAAATATTCAAATAAAATGTAAAAGGAGTATATCGAGTGGGTAAAAAGATAGTTTGTAGTTTTTTAATATTTTTTATAATTTGTACTCAGACCGCTTGTGAAAGAAAGTTCAATGACTTTGAATCTGAGTTTATGGAGCAGTATTATAAGATAATACAAAATATAGATTCTGATAAGGTTGATGATATTGTTTATAAATTACAATCGAAAGAAAATGAGATTATTCTGGAAAACATGAACAAAATACTTGAGAATAACAAGGATATACGTAAAAAAAATCCTAAAAAATATGATAAGTTTGTAGAATTATATAAGGGTTTAATTGCTTTAAAAGAAGCATATAAAAAATGGGAAAGCTATGATTTGGATAAACAGCAATACTTAAATTTACAATTAACGCATATCTATTCATATTTAAGCATCCTGGAAAGTAACAGAAAAGAAAACAACATAGAGAGTAGGTAAAATCACTTCGAGAACCCTTGAATAACAGGGTTTCTCTTTTTTTGTAAGCACTTTATAAAGAAATCGTGGTAGTTACATAAATATTTATTAAACGAAAGTTGTAATCGCAGTCTTGTTGTACATCAGCATAACCGGAACTGTCAGTGGTCAGCCGGGAAAGCATAGCCAGACCATAACTAACAAGCAGTGAGTTGGAAGTATATGGCAGATACTTTAAAGCAGAAAGAGTGATAAACGGTAAATATGATGGATTTGACACTGATATGTGGATTTCAAATGACTTAGCAAATCCACACTGGTTAATGCTGGACTTATAGAAAGAGCTGACTATTTCTAAGTTTGTAATTATTCATGACTTTCGTTCACCGGATTTATACTTGATTGATTATAGTATTCAAGGCAGTAATAATAAGATTGATTGGGTAAACCTAGTAGAAATACAAGGAAATAATAAAGAGCAGACTACAAATTTTGTAGAGAAACAAAAATATAGGTACTATCGTATTTATACTACTAAACCATCAAAGATAGATAACATGGCTAGAATATTTGGCATAGAATGTTGGGGATATGAGTAGAGGAATCAATCTGCGTAAATCAGCAGCCCCGCATGCAATATATAATTGTGCTGAATTAGAGGAGTTTAACATACCTTCATTATCAGCATAATATGTAAGACCATCTCTTTTTCAAATCCATACTTTATATCTAAGGTAACAACTCTTATTTTTAAAGGTTATTCTTTTTGATTTTCATGATTAGGATTTATTCGCTTGAGCAGAATTCAGATATTTTTCCGTCAGAATATAATACATACTCAAAGAGCAAAATTAACTGTTATTAAATTCGATATATTCTAATATATGTATATTATATTGATTTTTAGAAAAGAGGTAATTTATGAAGAGAGCATGTCTTGTATTTTTTGCTGCAGTTTTATCTTTATTATTATGTACAAATGTCGGTGCAGCTTCTCTTGATTCAAAAATAACAATTATACAAGCTAATTATGACAATTTAGAGGAATTTACAAGTTCAGATTATGATATAAATAACAACAATCTGCCACTGTTGAAATTCCAAAAAGGTGACAAATATGGAGTTATTAATAAAGATGGGGTTATTATAGCTGATGCAATTTACGATGATATATGGGATTACTTTCATGGATTTATTATTGTTACAAAAGACGATAAAGAAGGCTTTATAGATGAAACCGGCAATAAAATTACTGACATCAAATATGATATGTATGGTGTCGGTAATTTTTTTGAAGGGCTTGCAAGAGTGGAGCTTAACGGAAAATGGGGCTTTATAGACACTACAGGAAAAGAAGTCATTCCGGTAAAATATGATAATGTGTTTAATTTTGTTGATGGTGTTGCACCTGTATGTGTAAAAGGGAAATGGGGACTTATCGATAAGACAGGTAAAGATATACTTGCCCCTAAATATGCACAGATTGGCTATGAAGCAGAAGGAATTGGTACTCTAGTCAGCTTTCGGGGTGGAATTGCTCAGGTAAAGGCTTTTAATAACAAATGGGGGTATATTGATGAAACCGGAAAGGAGGTTGTTAAACCTCAGTTTGATGCAGCATACGACTATAGAGACGGATTTGCTCCATTTATAAAAAATAAAAAAGTGGGGTTAGCAACTAAGAATGGGGTAGTACTTAACCCCATTTATGACAATATTTATGATTTCGGAAACAATGATATCACGTTCTTTTCACAAAGCAAAAAATTGGGTCTGATAAATAGAAATATGACTGTATTAGCTAAGCCGCAATTCGATGCTGCCAATGCTATATCAATTGACGGCTACATGAAAGTAAAAAAAGGTAACAAATATGGTTTTATAAATAAAAACGGTAAAGAGATAATTAAACCTCAGTATGACGGTGCAGGATCATTTTGTAACGGGTTGGCACCAGTTGTTATAAAAGGAAAAGTAGGCTATATCAATATTAAGAATAAACTGGTTATTCCGGCACAGTATGAAATAATGCACACTGAAAATGGCAACGAGAATTTTGAGTTTGGTACGGCAGCTGTTTTAAAAGGTGGCAAGTACGGTATAATTGATAAAACCGGAAAATACTTAGCAAAACTTAAATATGATTTAATTGAACATTGTTATGAAAATCAATTGTATCTAGTAAAAGAAAAAGGAAAATTCGGAATCTTAGATAAAAATGGTAAAGTAATTCTGGAACCAAGCTTTACTCAAATCAATGTAATAAATAATATCATTTGTGCTGAAACAAATGGTTTTTCAAAACTATATAACCTAGACGGAAAAGCAATTACTCAACAAATCTATAGAAATATGAACTTTGGACTTTCTGACTCCAAAAAGTTCGAAATTTTTATTTTTGATGATAAAGGTAAGAAGGGTGCACTGGTATATACCCTGGTAGAATGATATTACTTCTGGTTATTTTACATTTATAGGGGAAAATGACAGGATTCGCAAAATACTTCAAAAAAATAAAAAATATTCCAATATTTTCATTATTTCCATTGACACGTCATGGGTCTAATTGTATAATTATGTCAATTAGACTCTGTTTTTTGTTTTAAAACCTTAAATTCAAATTTCATTTAGGGGGCGATAGATTTGGAAAGTGAAATTTTCCGATTTGTAGGCATCAGGCCTGCACAAAAAGTAATAAATTACAAGGACGGTTTGAAATACCTAAATTACACTCTAAACATTGATGACAACCTGACACATTCAATATCAAGTTATAGAAACAAATATCTCGCAGCAAGGAAAATCCGCTCATACACCACTAAAATCCCACCTTATTTTTATGATATTATGCATTATATATATAGTCTGGCATCTAATATACAGAAGAATGAGTATATTGAAAAACTCATAAAGGAAATAGATGCTATTTTTATGGAAAAAGGGTATGGAAATAGCTTA
>JAEZIU010000249.1 GCA_023436485.1 Bacillota bacterium
GCCGGATACATCATAGCAGTTGAAACCTTTGACTTAACTTTAGTGTCTTTTTCAAACTGTACAGATAGTCTTTCCAGAACTTGTTCAAGAGTTCCGCTTACCTCACCAACTTCGACCATGCTGACCATTAGTACCGGAAAAACCTTTGAAAGTAATTTCATTGATTCAGAAAGTGTTTTTCCCTTCTGTACATCATCATAAAGTTGTGACATTGCATCACGCAGGGTGGGATTTTGTGTTTGGCTACGCAGCAAATCAAGACATCCAATAACTGAAACACCCGCATTAAGCATAGTATGAAATTGCCGACACAAAATAGACAGGTCTTTAACCTTTACTTTTTTATGTACTTTAAACTCAATTTCCTTACCCTGTCCGGTATTTTCATGCACTGCCAAAGGAAAGTATCCTCGTTCTTTGACAAAAGCTATTGCCATATTGACATCGGATGCTTCCACATTGCCGGATACTGTTTCACCTGACTTGGTTTTAGCGTTATAAATGTAATTAGCCAATAAAAATCACCTGAAAAGTATATAATTTTAAATTATTAAAGTATAAGCCACAAATGTATTGATATGGAAATGTTTATACATTTAATATTATCACATCGTAGTTAATAGTCAACAAATATTGCCCGCTTTACCCCATGTATCTGATAATATTGTCTGGGTCCATGGCATAAGTCATTGCATCTTCCTGACTTATGATACCTTTTTTATACAAACTTGCCAGACTTAAATCCATTGCTTGCATTCCGAATTTTGCACCTGTCTGAATCTGGGAATTAATCTGATATGTTTTACCTTCACGGATTAAATTCCTTACTGCAGGAGTTGCTACCATAATTTCAATAGCCGGCACTCTTCCGGGCTTATCTTTTCTAGGAAGAAGCTGTTGCGAAATAACTGACTGAATAACCGTAGAAAGCTGAACTTTTATCTGCTGCTGCTGATAAGGAGGAAAAACATCTATAATTCTATCGATTGTATTAGCAGCTCCAATAGTATGTAACGTAGACAGAACCAAGTGTCCTGTTTCCGCCGCAGTAACAGCTATGGCTATAGTTTCGGTATCTCGCATCTCTCCTACCAGGATTACATCAGGGTCTTCTCTTAAAGCAGCCCTAAGTGCAGCAGAATAAGATTGTGAATCATTTCCTATTTCTCTTTGATTAACAATGGATTTATTGTGTTTGTGAAGATACTCTATAGGGTCTTCCAGTGTAAGTATATGGCAGTCCCTGTTCTTATTTATCAAATCAATAATTAAAGCTAACGTAGTCGACTTTCCACATCCGGTAGGGCCGGTAACTAAAATCATGCCCTTTGTTTTCTTGCTCATATCCGTGACAATATTAGGTAGTCCAAGTTCCTCAGCAGATGGAATAACAAGGTTTACCATTCTGATGGCAGCACAACAGGTGCCTCTTTGCTTGTAGACATTAACTCTGAATCTTCCCATACCTTTAAGGGCAAATGAAAGATCAAGTTCTCCTGTATCCTGATATTTCCTCCACTGTTCCTCATTGAGCATACTTCTGACGAAAGCTTCTGTATCTGGAGGCATGAGTTTTTCTTCTCCTATGGTAGATAGTCTTCCGTTTTTTCTGATAGTTGGAGGAATCCCTACTGTTAAATGTAAATCTGAAGCACCAAATTCCAAGGTTTTTTTTAGCAAATCCTCTAATGAAAGCATAATAATCTCCAAAGCCTTTCTAATCTAACCAATATCAGATTACTAATTATCTATGAATTTAATCATTTGAATATGCAATGCGGACTAATTCATCAATAGTTGTATCTCCTACCAGCACTTTTTTCATTAAATTATCTCTTAAAGTAACCATTCCGTTTTGTATGGAATAATTCCTGAATTCTTCTTCCGAGCATTTATTATTAATCAATTCCTTGTGCTTTTTTGTAATTGATATCAGCTCATAAACTCCATGCCGTCCTCTGTACCCTGTATGGCTGCACATGGGGCATCCTCTCCCCTTGTATAGAACAAGCTCATTATCGTTAAAGCCCAATATTCTTTTCTCATCATCATTTGCTGAATATTCCATTTTACAGTTATTACATATCTTTTTGTACAATCGCTGAGCTATAACACCTACAATAGACGAAGAAACCATGTAAGGTTCAATCCCCATGTCTATAAGCCTTAAAACCGAGCTTGGTGCATCATTTGTATGAAGTGTACTAAGAACCAGATGTCCGGTTATTGCTGCTCTCACAGCTATTTCAGCAGTTTCTATGTCACGTATTTCACCAATCATAATTACATCAGGGTCCTGTCTGAGAATTGACCTGAGTCCCGCAGCAAAAGTCATACCTGTTTTTGTATTAACCTGAACATGATTAACCCCCTCTATAACACATTCTACAGGGTCTTCAACCGTTATAATATTAATATCGGGACTATTGATTTCACTAATTGCACTGTAAAGAGTAGTAGTTTTTCCGCTTCCTGTTGGCCCGGTTACCAGAATAATACCGTGGGGATTAAGCAGCATCTTGTGAAACTGCTTTTCCTCATATTCATTAAATCCCAGCTGGCTCCTACTTAAAACAAAAGCCTTCTTATCTGCTATTCTTATAACAATCTTCTCTCCAAAAATTGTAGGGAGAATTGAAACTCTCAGGTCATATTCCTTGCCGTCAACTTCAATACTTATTCTTCCATCCTGAGGTAGCCTTTTCTCAGCAATGTTCATACCGCCTATAATTTTTATACGTGCTGAAATTGCAGGCATTATGTCAATTTCAGGCCTCATAATTTCACAAAGCTGTCCATCGGTTCTGAATCTGATTTTTATATATTCTTCAAAAGGCTCGATATGTATATCGCTGGCTCTGCTTCTTACAGCTTGTTCTATAATTGAATTAATTACCTTAACCGCAGGAGCGTTATTTATTTCCTCAATATTCTGTTCTTCTGAAGTATCTGAATTTATCTTTATAGTAGAGACTTGTTCTTTTTTAAATTCCTCAACAGCCTTCATGGCTTTTTGAGCACTGTAGTATTTGTCTATCGCTCTGGATATATCATCAAAACTAGCAATAACGGGCTGTATAACCATACCTGAATAGATGTTTAAGTCATCAATTGCAAATACATTGAGCGGATCACTCATTGCAACAGTCAAAGTTCCGTTTTCTTTCTTAATAGGAATCAGCCCATACCTTTTAGCAATACTCTCAGGTATCGCTAAATAAGCTGATTTGTCAATATTATATTTTTCAAGTTTAACATGTGGAATACCAAGCTGAAATTCAAGGACTTGAATTATATCGTCTTCAGTAACATAGCCCAGTTTTGTAAGTATAAAACCTAGCTTCTCGCCGGATTTTTTCTGCATTTCAATAGCGGCTTCAAGCTGATTCGGGGTTATCATTTCGACTTCCAGCAACAAATCACCCAGCCGCTTCCGTGTCTTATTGAGCATTAGCAATCACATCCAAATAAAAGTTTAACATCTTATATCTATTTATGTATATTTTTCTGGTTAAATGTATATATTCCATATTATTACTTGAAATCCTTTAATTTTGTCAAAAAATATACATTTCCTGAAACAATTTCAACAGATGAAGTAAACATGTTTTTAGTTATTAGCTATACTATATAGTGAAAATTTAACCTACGATTAACAACCTATATTCAAAAAACGTAAAAAAAAAATAGACCCTAAAGGATCTATTTTTTGGCTCCTCAAGTAGGACTTGAACCTACGACCCTGCGGTTAACAGCCGCATGCTCTACCAACTGAGCTATTGAGGAATATAAATCTGGCAGAGACCTACTTTCCCGGGCCGTTTCCAGCCAAGTATTATCGGCACTGAGATGCTTAACTGCCGTGTTCGGTATGGGAACGGGTGTGGCCATCTCGTC
>JAEZIU010000255.1 GCA_023436485.1 Bacillota bacterium
CTATAGGACAGTTTCCGGCTCCTCTGCCCAATCCCGCTATTGTCGCATCTATAAATTCCGCTCCATCGGTAATAGCTTCAATAGTATTGGAATAGGCTAGTTGTTGGTTGTTATGACAATGTATACCTACTTTTTTTCCCTCAGATTTTGCATACTGCATATATCTTTTTACCAACTTATGTATGTCATTTGAGTAAAGCGAACCAAAGCTATCGACTATATAGATAACTTCTACTTCTGATTTGTATAACTGTTCCAGAGTATTATTCAATATACTTTCGGATAGTAGCGATACTGCCATAATATTGATGGTAGTTTCATACCCTTTGTCATGAGCATCCTTTATCATATCAAGTGCTGTCGGTATTTGATGAGCATAAGTTGCTACACGTATCATGTCAATTACACTATCTGTTTTCCTTAATATATCCTTGTGATAATCTGTTCTCTCGGCATCAGCCATCACAGAAATTTTCAATCCTGTATTGTTATCTCCTACAATTCGGCGTATGTCGTTTTCATCACAAAACTTCCACGGGCCAAACTGATTACCCGTAAATATTTTCCTGTCTGCCTTGTAGCCTACTTCCATATAATCTATACCAGAATCAACACATGTTTGATATACAGCTTTAACAAATACATCCTCAAAATTAAAATTGTTAATCAGCCCGCCATCCCTTATGGTACAATCCAATATCTTTATGCTATTATCGTTTGACATGGTAAACTTTCGCCCCTCTCTAGGATCTTTAGTAGACAATTTCTTATTATATAATTCAAAATTTTTACATTAAATCCATTTTATTTCCAGACCAGTATAACATAAGTTTACCTTGTTTACAAAATACCATAGAGCCTATCATATTTCTTGTTTTTTACGTCTGAAATTTATGAAAAAAAGTATTAATGAAATCAGCAAAACTCCTACAATGAACATTATTGAAATGTATGAGCTTATTTCACTTCCATTCCAGTCCAAAACAACTCCAAAATCACGAGTATAACTATGACGTACTGACATAGAAGCATTCTTAAAGCATAAATTAATCGATTCCTGCATAAGTACACGTCTCAAAAGTGAAGCAACATGACCAAATGGCAGGCACTTTAATATACTTTGAATTGTTTCAGGCAATGCTCCCATTGGTACATAAAGGCCATTTATAAACCCAATTACTGCTCCTATTATAAGACTTGCAGACGAGTATGCACTGTTTGTTGACAAGAATGATACCAGAAATCCCATTAAAGCAGCATTCATCATAACAGACAGAAAAATAAGTCCTAGACATTTTAGAATCATTAGTATGCTGAATAAATATCCTGTAGTGAAATAAATGTAACCCCCATAGATTACAAAAGATATAACACTTATGATAGTTCCTACCGTAAACGACGTTATTACACATGAAACAGGGTATGTCATTGCTGAAAGGGGAGAACTTTTAAAATCCATAACAATTCTATTCTCCCTGTCACTTACCATTGTTCCTAATGCACCCAGTGTACTTGTCACCGTAGTAATGGATAATAATCCTGCTAAAATCCAGCTATTTATAAGGTAGGACAAATCGTCTCCGTTGAGTACACCATTTGCTTGACGATTTACGATATCTACCTGTAACTTTGCTAAAAACAATATATATAAAGCAATAACTATCAGAACTGAAAGCATAGAAAAGACTACCGATGTTCTGTCTCTAAAATATAGACTCGAATTACGATAAATTAGTTTTCTTAACATTTGGCTTCCTCCTGTCCTATTGCCCTTAAGAATACATCATCCATATTACCGTGTATCATTTCAAAAGAAGTAATTGAGCCTTTTAAATCAGCTAATATACCAATTGCACTATCCGCAGAATCAATATTAATTGAAAGTATATTCTTTTCATTACCATAAGCTATATTTTTTTCCGATAAATACTGTATCACATTATTATTGGGATCATAAATCTTCAGAATATCACCAGTGTACTTCTTCTGCAATTCCTTTGGAGTACCTTCAGCTATAATCTTACCTTTGTTTATAATTGTAATTATGTCTGCATTTGCGGCTTCTTCCATGTAGTGCGTTGTCAGAAAAACAGTCATTCCAAAGTGTTTCTGCATTTCTCCTATTGTATTCCAAATTGATACTCTGGTTTTCGGATCAAGACCGGTTGTAGGTTCATCCAAGAATAGTATCTTTGGTTGATTTATTAATGCACGTGCAATATCAGCCCTTCTTTTTTGTCCTCCCGACAGCTTACCATACCTGCGATCAAGAAAATCTTCACATTCCGTTACTTTAGATGCCTCGTTTATTCTCTTTATTAAATCAGTACCACTCAAGCCGTAAAATGAGCCTCTGATTGATAAATTTTCTCTTACAGTAAGTAAATTATCTAAAACACTGTTTTGAAAAACGACTCCGATATCTTTTCGGATTTTTTGATCGTCTTTCCCAAGTTCCCATTTATTAATTACAACACTGCCGAAATTCTTGGTTATAAGTGTTGATAATATATCTATAGTTGTGGATTTACCTGCCCCGTTTGTACCTAGAAATGAAAATAAACTTCCTTTTTCAACTTCAAAAGATATACCCTTGACTGCTTCCACATATCCGTAACTTTTTACAAGATTATTTACTGTGATTATTTTATCCATAAATTAGCACCACCTTTTTCGGTCTAAGTCTTTTTAGATTGTTATTAGGCAAGTTCCGGAAGCTATTTAATTGCGAATTCAACTTTGCCTAGTATTTGTTCATTTTTCTTTATTTCAAGTACATATTTCTCCCCGTGTACCAACTCCGGTAAGTCAAAATAAACCCGGTAAGATTTAAACATAAAAAAACCGGGCCCTGCAAATATATTGAAGTCCTTATGAATTGATTTATCAGATTTTGAAGTTAGAACAGCTTTTATCTTGAACATATCATCAGCTTCTTTATATATCATTGCAAAATGAAGCTGATGTGTATTTTCAAAATAAACCGGTTCACTTAACCAGATACCCTCCTGCGATTTACTTAATGTTGTGCCTTTAAGCTTTGATTCTTCAGTAAACGCATCTGTTGTTGTGTAAAAAGCATGGGATGAATTATAGAAATTAAATCTAACATTAAAGAAACTACGACCAAGTAACCCAGTTATGATTAGTGCTATGACTATTATTGAAATTAGGATAAGCAATTTCTTTTTCATAAAATTTCCTCTTTATGTTAAATATTACATTTTTACAATTATACCATTTTACTATTAATTATTCTAGCTTGATAGAAATTCAAGCATATTTTTCAAAAATATGTGGTTTATATTCATATTTATAATTTTGAATAGTATCCCGTTCCAAAAAAAAATGCTTACTTAACTAGGAGGTTAATAATGACGTATACGACCCAACATCTTATAATAGAGATGTTGAGGTATATTCCGAATGGGGTGACGGCCTTCTTACACTTACTTGGCAGTATAAATTGGAAATGGGGTCCTGGGCAATTAGGCTATTAATTTAGTGTAATATTGTACTTTTAAAACATAACCTCCGTACTGATTTGCAAGGATAAGTACGGAGGTTACTATTTTGTAAAAATGGTGGAAAGCGGTTACAAACCAGAAATATAAGGCATACTGACAAGAATTATTCAATGACCTTTATAGTCTTAGCCTTCCCCTGAACAGGATATGATTCCATCACAGGGCCATTAAAAACCACTTCGACCTTCATACCTTCCTTCAGTTCTTTTGCAGATATTTTTGTTCTTTTATCTATGCTTACTGATGCTTTATCATGTATGGTATCGCTTTCGACCTTCCCCTCAACCAAAATACCAGTTACTTTTTTGTTATCATCCGTCAAAACCTTGGTAATTGATCCGCGGATATCTATCTTTTCTTCATTTTTATTATTGGATGTTTTCATGCAGCCCATCAGATTGAGCATCAGTACGGTTGTAAGTGCAACGATTAGTATTTTCTTCATATTTAAGACGCCTCCTTTGTTTATACTCTATTTGACGTAAGAGGCATTTACAAGTTCCACGGCTACGTAATCTCATTCTTTGGAGATATTTACTTTTTTAAAACAGGTATCCATATTTCACTTTTAAAAGTAGGTGAAGTTACATCTTTATGCTCATTCCACAAAATTTCCGGTCCTTCTGCCTGTTCATAGTTTGAGGCTGGAAACCATTCCGAATAGATTCGTCCCCAAACATTTTGCAAGGCATCCGGAAATGTTCCAACTGCTTCGAATACCGCCCAAGTAGAGGCTTTAACCTCAAGCTTTGCCAGGTTTTCCGGACATTCTTGCGTTGTGGCTACACCTATATAATGATCAAGTTCACCCTTTTCTTCCATTCTACCTTCTGAAAAGTTTACAGATGCACTAATAAGTCCCAAGGGCTCAACATTGGATAGCTCTTTAAGTTTAGTAATAATTCCCTCGTTTAAACTTTGCCACATTGCAGCAATCTCAGGATTCACTCCACTAAAAACGATTGGTACCCTTTTTTTAATACCTATGATGTGAAACGCCTCTTTTTCTACAATTCGATAGTTCATTTCATTTCCCCCTTTAATTGATAATTGGAAAGTCATTCTTGGATAGGCTTTTAAGGATTGGCCATTATGTCTCGCTTCTGACGGTGTTATCCCATGCAAGCCTTGAAACGCTCTCGTAAAAGAATCAGGTGAGCTGTATCCATATTTAACTGCCAAATCGATGATCCTGATGTTGCTGTTGTTAAGTTCAAAGGCTGCGACTGTAAGACGTCTGCGGCGAACATATTCCGATAGTGAAATACCAGATAAAAAAGAAAACATTCTTTGAAAATGGTACTCCGAGCAAAAGGCCAATCTTGCCACTTCCTTAAGATCAATTTCATTATCAAGATTTTCTTCAATATAGTTCAATGCGTCATTCATTCTCTTTAACGAATCCATTTGTGACCTCCTTTCATCAATAGGATAGCAAAATTCAAGTAAACCTATCCGACATTCCCCGTACGCTTTATGTAGGATTTTCTTGATGATATAAGCAACATCATTGGCCTGCGGAGTTCATCCGACATTTCAGGTATACTGTTCAGTAAATATTCTGCCGGTTTGGGTTCAACAAGTCCGGTTATTTCAAATCCTGCTTTAATGAGATTGTTTATGTATGTCGTCAGAGTTTTATGGTACTTTACAACTTCCTCACCCAGAAATACTGCCTTACGAACACCTTCATTAAAATATTGGTCAACCGGCCAATGTAGGGGGGTTCCCTGATTATCATAATACCAATCCTGTGGCCCTTGTGCAGTAAAAATCGGATGTTCTACTGAGAATACAAAGTCTCCGCCATTTATAAGGCATTTACTCACTTTACACAATATATCCTCAAATGATGGAATATAGTGAAAAGCTAAAGAACTGATTACTATGTCAAAAGAATCAACCGGAAAATCAAAATCCTCAATTGGCATACAGATATACTTAATATTTTCATACTCTGTTTTTGCTTTTGCTTCATTTAACATCTTTTGTGATATATCAATTCCCACAACTGACTTTGCACCATTCTCTACGGCATATCGACAATGCCACCCGAAACCACAGCCTAAATCTAAAACTCTCTTACCCTGAAAATCGGGCAACAGCTTTTTTAGTTGGTACCACTCTCCTGCACCTTCAAGTCCTTTTTTTGAACGATCCATATTGCTGTATTTTTCAAAAAAAGTGTTATCATCATATTTATTTTGTTTCATTTTGTTCCTCCAGAACAATACATTTAAGCTTATTAATATCATCACTGCAAAGGTTAGGAATATTTTCTGTTATCTTCTCGATACTCCAATTCCACCACTTTATTTGTTGCAAATACTCTATGACTTCATCGTCGAACCTCTTTTTAATAACCTTAGCCGGATTCCCTCCCAAAATGCTATATGGCGGTACATCCTTTGTAACTACTGATTTTGCCGCTATTATCGCACCATCCCCAATTTTTATTCCGGGCATGATAATAGCTTCGTACCCAATCCAAACATCGTTTCCAATTACTGTATCACCCTTATAGGGCAAATCCTTTAATTCTGGAATCCCTGCTTCCCAACCATTTTGGAAGATACCGAAGGGGTAGGTTGTAAATGCCTTCATTTTATGATTTGCACCATTCATTATAAATTTTACATCCGAAGCTATAGCACAAAACTTTCCAATAATAAGTTTGTCTCCCAAGAAATCATAGTGATACAACACATTTTTCTCAAATTTTTCAGGATTGTTGTCGTTATCATCGTAGTAGGTATATTCACCTACTATAATATTCGGATTCTTTATTATATTCTTCAAAAAAGCAATTCTAGTGAATCCCTCCTTAGGATAAACAGTATCCGGGTTCGGTCCATATTTCTTTTCCATCATTAGAATTATCCCCTTCCTTAAAAAATCTCATCATTTAAATTATGAGAAATAATAATATTATTATATGATAATATAGAAAGTAATCTTTCACAACTTGACCCATGATATACTTTAATATTGGAAAACATATAAAAGGAGGGCTGTATGAATATTCAAACCTTAAAGGATAAGCTAAATTCATAAGAATATGATTTTTTAAAGAAAGACCCTCATCTTGGGAATAATATACTACTCCTTACAACCGGAGGGTCTATTGCCTATGGAACCAATGTAGCTACAAGTGATATTGACATCAGGGGCGTTACACTGGAAAACAAGCAGGATATTATGGGCTTATCTGGTTTTGAGCAATTTGAAGACAAACCAACAGATACGGTTATTTACGGTCTCAAAAAATTCATCTCTCTTTGTGTAAATTGCAACCCCAATGTACTGGAGATTCTTGGAACAAAACAAGAACATTTGCTTGTTATTTCAAAAGAAGGGGAGTTACTTAGAGACAATGTTGAATTGTTTTTATCAAAAAGAGCTATTCAGAGTTTCGGAAGCTATGCCACAGCCCAGCTAAGAAGGCTGCAGAATGCTTTAGCCAGGGATAATTACCCCCACGCTGAAAAGGAACAGCATATCTTAAATAGCATTTTGGGACAAATGGAACATATGCAAAGAACCTATACAAGCTTTACTGACAGTGAAATAAGTTTATATATCGATAAATCTGACAGAGAAGATATGGCTACGGAGATATTTATAGATGTAAATTTAAAGCATTATCCCCTACGGGACTTTAAAAATATTTATTCCGATATGAACAATATAGTTAAAGATTATTCCAAGCTGAATCACAGAAACAGCAAAAAAGATGAACTTCACCTGAACAAGCACGCTATGCACCTGATACGCCTTCTGGTAACAGGTACAGAAATCCTTCAAGGAAAGGGTATCAATACCTATAGAGAAAAAGAAAGAGCATTTTTTCTTGATATACGCAGCGGAAAATATAGTTATAAAGAGATTTTTGAAATGGTTGATGATTATGAGCATGAATTTAAAATGGCAGCTGCAAATACATCACTTCCGGAAAAACCTGATTATAAGCGGATTGAAGATTTGATGATAAAGATTTATAGTAGTACATTATTCTAGTTTCTACGGTAATTTAGCGATATTTTTATACTGTATATAAGAATAAATTATTATAAGTATCGAAAAGGTAATCAACAAAGTTATCATAGCTATTATACTAGCTGATATTTTAATAAAGCTTAAGGCTAATACTATAAGGCCTATTATTATAAAGCCTCTTCCACCGAATCTATGTGTCTTTTCCCATACTTGTTCATTTGAAAGGGTCCATCGGATTCTAATACCAAATACGTTATTTTGTTTTAATCGTGCTAAATAAATGCCGAGTACTACGAATCCTATTCCGGTAGATGCCATTATTGCCGTAAGAAACCACTTCATATTTATTTGGGGATTTAAAACACTTATATTAAGTCCCCAATTTATTATGATTAAAATTAATACTGGTATCATTGTCATGATACTGTATGTTTTTAATGACATCTTACCGGATTTAATTCTAGCATCAAACTTAGATGTCAAGTATAAGAACATATAAATAAGAATAGGTAATATTCCTAAAAGAAAAATGAAATTTTTACTTCCTGTTCCATTTATTGTACCTCCAATACTCCAATGTATAGGAATTATTTCTGGAAGAAAAGGATAAATAAAAAAATTACCTATAAAAGATGCTAATAATATTACGATAACCGCTTTACTAATTTTCATTTTAACTCCCTCTTTAACTGGTTGTTATTTATTAGTAATTTTACTATAAAGAGGGAGTTTTTGCTATATTGTATTATAAAGTTTATATGAGATAGAAACTCCCTATCCGACATTACTTGTACGAAGATGTCGGGTAAAGTTTAGACACATTGAATATTCATTGTTTGTCAACCACGATTACATTGATCCCCAAATCTTCAATTTTAGATAATTCATCCTCAACCGCATCCCAATCTGTTATTAATGTATCAAATTTAGTTGCTTCAACATCCTTTAAGAATGAATTATGCCCTATCTTTTGATTAGGGAATAAAGCAATGTTTTTCCTGGAATTTTCTGCAATTGCTCTTTGAAAAGCAGAAGTTTCCGGAGTACCGTTTGAAATCCCAAAATTTGCAGAAAATCCTGCACCTGTTAGAAAACTGACATCGAATCTCATATTCCTAACAAATTCTTGAGCAAAGGAATCTACTATCCTCCCATTTTGCCTCATTTTACCGCCGACGACATAAACTTGTATATTATCATAGTTTCTTAAAAACGAAGCATTATCAATGGAATTAGTTACAACGGTATACTCTATATTTGTAGGGAGGTACTTTAACATCAAATATCCAACAGTTCCTGATGTGATATAAACTGCATCGTTAGGTTTAATAAACTCTACGGCTTTTTTAGCAATTGCATCATAGTTTTCTTCAACTGTTTTCATTTGTGTTGCACTCCATTTTTTAGGGTAATGCAAACCAACTTGTGTTACTGGTATGGCCCCTCCATGTGTTCTTTTTAGTTGCCCCTTTTCTTCAAGTATTCTTAAATCTCTTCGTGCAGAATCAACAGAAACATCAAACTTATCTTGAATTTCACCTATTGAAATTCTCCCATTCTCGCTAATGATAT
Organism: Bacillota bacterium; assembly: GCA_023436485.1. Taxonomy (GTDB): domain Bacteria; phylum Bacillota; class Clostridia; order Acetivibrionales; family DSM-1351; genus Ruminiclostridium. Next base: position 9,096 of record JAEZIU010000255.1, read on the forward strand.
TTAGAATTTCCTGATGCCTTTCTTCTATAAACATATTATCCACTCCTTCACAGTATACAATCTATTACCGACAATATTAATGTTTATTAAAATATTATCATGACTGTTAATGATTGTAAATAGTTTTTTCATTATTCGTTAGTAATCATTAATATTCATTAATGATTACTATTCTTTGTCTGTAATAAACAGTAGTAAAGAGTGTTGAATATTTTTACAATATACTCCCATATTTTCCAAATGTACGATATTATGGAGGGGCATACAGATAGGTGGTGAAATATAAAATGAAGCAAATAAATATTATAGTACTAATAGTCAGTCTCTATCTCTCATTGCTATTAGTTTCATGTACTCAATCCGGATATACCACTTCCGTAAGTACTACAAGCACTATTAAAGTCACAGATAACCCTAATTTACTTGAAGAAAATAATAAGTTAAAGAGTGAAAATAAAGAACTGACTTCTGAGAATGGCACTTTAAAAGGTAGGATTGAATTTCTTGAGAAAAACTCAGAGGAATCAAAGGTTTCGCCTTTTGAAAGTAATTATACAGTACAAGGGTAGGATTGGTACGGTTTTCCTAAACCAGTGATATGAGAATACCCAAGAAAAAATGGAAGCTATTACCGCTGACCCTAAATATAACAGCGGTCAAATAATTAATTTCTATATGATTGGTAATGAGATTGTTTATATTGCTCAAGACCCGGGGCCTTAAAGATCAAATCCCCAACACTCTACACCAAATATTCTAGCCATGTTATCTATTTTTGACGGTTTGGTAACATAAATACGATAATACCTGTATTTTTGTTTCTCTAAATAATTTATAGTCTGCTCTTTATTATTTGCTTCTATTTCCACTAGGTTTACCCAATCAATCATATTATTACTACCTTGAATACTATAGTCTATCAAGTATAAATCAGGTGAACGAAAATCATGTATAATTACAATCTTACAAATAGGTATTTCTTTCTTTAAGTCTAGCATTAACCAGTGAGGATTTGCCGTATCTTCTGAAATCCACATATCTGTGTCGAACCCATTATATTTACCGTTTATCACTCTTTCTGCTTTAAAGGATATGCCATATGCGTCTAACTCACTGCTTGCAGTTATTAATGCATCAGTGGCATAGTTTATAAGCTCTTTCTCATGATTACAATGCATAGAAATATCATTGGAAATTTTTGTACAATATTGTGTGTATAATTCATTAATTAACATCGCAAAATCGTTATTGAGCGATTGTATTTCTTTGGTATATTTAGTTATAGCATTTTCATCAACATTTCTGTTAATAGCTTTTCTCAAGAAACTTGAAAATACTATTGATCTTTTATTTGAATATTTGACTTTAAATTCTTCATAATTATTTA
>JAEZIU010000333.1 GCA_023436485.1 Bacillota bacterium
TCTTTGATAAGGTTGATAATTCAATAAACAAAATTTTTGAAAGGAAAGGTGAATTACATGGCACTTGGAGGAGGCACTTTTTTAAAACAAAACAAGGTTTTACCCGGAAGCTACATTAATTTTGTAAGCACATCCAGAGCAACCGCAACACTTAGCGAAAGGGGGTACGCAGCAATGCCGCTGGTTCTTGACTGGGGCGTTGACGGAGAAGTTTTCAAAGTTGAAGCAGATAGCTTCCAAAAGGATTCCCTGAAGCTTTTCGGTTATGAATTCAAGGATGAAAAACTTAAAGGGCTCAGAGATTTGTTCAGGCATATAAGAGCCGGATATTTCTACAAGCTCAATAAAGGACAGAAAGCGGCATGTAAATATGCTACTGCAAAATATGCAGGAACCAGAGGCAATGATCTCAAAATTGTTATTGCACAGCATGGTAATGATGCAACCAAATTTGATGTACAGACATTTCTGGGAACAGCCAGAGTAGATCTACAAACGGTTTCAAGCATGGCTGAATTGATTCCCAATGATTTTGTTGATTTCATCGTTGGTGAAATTGCATTAACAAGTGGAATACAACTGATTGGCGGAACCAACGGTGAAAATATTACCCTTGAGGACTACCAAGCGTTTCTTGACAAGATTGAGTCCTATTCCTTCAATACTCTTGGCTGTCTGGAAACATCGCCGGAGGTAACAGACTTGTTTGTTGAGTTTACCAAAAGAATGAGGGATGAGTCGGGAGTTAAGTTCCAGACTGTTCTTTATAGAACACCTGCAGATTATGAAGGTATTATCAATGTTCAGAATGATGTTGCAGGAGAAATTACACCGTCAGCATTGGTTTACTGGGTAACAGGTATGTCAGCAGGCTGCTCGGTAAATAAGAGCAACACAAACAAGGTATATGACGGTGAGTTTACCGTTAATGCAGATTTCAGACAAAGTGAGCTTGAAGCTGCTGTTGCAGAAGGTAAATTTATTCTTCACAGGGTTGGAGATGATATCCGCATACTTGAGGATATCAACAGTTATGTATCTTATACGGATGATAAGAATTGCGATTTTGGAAGAAATCAGACAATAAGGGTTCTTGATCAGATTGCAAACGATATTGCTGTTCTGTTTAACACTAAATACAACGGCAATGTTCCAAATGATGCAGCCGGAAGAATTTCCTTCTGGAATGACGTTGTAAAGCATCACCAGGAGCTTCAAAGTATAAGAGCCATAGAAAACTTTAAGCCTGAAGATGTTGTCATCGCAAAGGGAGACAGCAAAAGGGCAATTGTAATTCAGGATGCTGTTACCATTATGAATTCTATGGAACAGCTTTATATGACCACAGTTGTACAATAATTAAAAAGGAGCGGATGAATATGCAGACAATGAATGGAAAGGATGCTTTAAGTGCATCTTTGGCAGAATGCTACGTTACTATTGAGGACAAAAGATATAATTTTATGCAGGCTATAAACCTCGAAGCAAAGGTGGAAAAAACTAAGAGTGAAGTGCCTATTCTGGGCAGAACGGGAAAAGGCAACAAGGCCACGGGCTGGAAGGGAACCGGCTCTGCAACCTTCCATTACAATACCTCTATTTTCAGAGATTTACTGGCAAGATACAAGGACACAGGAGAGGATATATATTTTGATATTCAGGTAACAAATGAAGATTCAAGTTCCAGTGCAGGCAGACAGACAGTTATTTTAAAAGGCTGCAATGTTGACGGCGGAATACTCACAAAGTTTGATGCTGATGCAGAATATCTGGATGAAGACATGGACTTTACTTTTGAAGATTTTGAAATACATGAAAAATTCTCCGTACTTCCCGGAATGGAATGTTAAATAAAGAAAGGATATTACTAATATGAGTGGATTAAGTTCTTTTTTAAAGCAGAATGTGTTAGACAACGAGAATGTAAAATATGTTGCGTCAAAAAGGTTTGTAGATGAAAACGGGAAGACAATAGAGTGGGAAATCTGCTCAATTACTTCGGAAGAGGATGAAGCCATAAGAAAGGCATGTACTCGCAAGGTACAGATTCCGGGCAAGAAAAACCAGTATACTCCCGAAACCGACTACAATGCTTATCTTGGAAAGCTGGCCGCTAGATGTACAGTTTACCCTGATTTACATAATGCGGAGCTGCAGAACAGCTATGGCTGTATGGGTGAGGATATTCTTCTTAAAACCATGCTCAAGCCTGGTGAATATGCTGATTATCTAGCAAAAATTCAAGAGGTAAACGGCTTTGACGTTACTATGGAAGACATGGTAGACGAAGCAAAAAACTAATTAACGAAGGCGACGGCGATGCTAATATTGCATACTATTGCCTTCACAAATTTCATATAACACCCGGCGAGTTTTTGAAGCTTCCTAGGGAAGAAAGGGCCTTTATAACTGCGGCTATTCAGATTAAGATTGAAAACGATAAAAAGGAAATGAACAAAAACAAGCCAAGAAAGAGGTAATAAAAAATAAAAGGGGTCGTTGCAAAATAACTTTAATCTTTTCTGACCTGTACGCGAGTATAAATTGTATCAATGGAAGCCTGGTTAAAGATATTTGCAGCTGTTTCTCGGCGAACACGATTATTTTACCGGAAAACCTACACGATGTAGGTTTTAGCGAGACAATGAATCATGGATGATGAATGTGAGCGACGGTAAAAAAATCTGGGATGAGCCGCTAGAAACTCTTGCAAATATCTTGGATGCAATCATTGATACAATTTTATACGGGAGTACCAGTGTTAAAACAGAAACTTGCGTTTTTGTAAACGACCCCTTTTTCATAAAGGTAGGTGATATAAATGGCTACAGTAGAAAACTCACTACAAGTGAACAATGGGACAGCCACAGTATTGAATTCTATAAGTAATTCAATAACTAAGGTTATTGAAAAGACAAAAGTATTTCATATTGAATTCAATAAATCAGTCAATACAACGGGCTTAAAAAAGGCAAGCAGGGATATATCGGAAGTGGCTGTGTCATTCAAGAATGTCAGTAGTGAGATTAGGAATTCCGTTGATTCTATTAACAAATCAATAAACAATGCCGTGAAGGGATTCCAAGAAATGGGTAATAAGTCCGGCGAAGCGGAAAAAAAACTTTCTTTATCTGACATGGTAGGAAAGGTTAAGGGTTTTGCATCAAAAGTTTCACCTGCTTTGAAAGACGGTATGGCAATGGTTGATAAATACTCAAACCAGAACTCAAGTCTGACCATGATGACTGATAAACGCCAAAGCACAGGTGAACTACAGCACGGAGTTTATTCTGCTGCCAATAATTCAAGAAGTGGTTATGACAGTACAGTTGCAACTGTAACAAAGCTTGGACTTTCGGCTAAAGGTAAATTTAAAGATAATAATGAAATCCTTGGGTTTACCGAACTGATGAACAAGTCTTTTGCGGGGACTGAGTCCGGTGAGGCAACAAAGGGCATTGATAAAATAACCGATGCAATTGTATCCGGAAATCTAAAGGGAGAGGACATGGCATCGGTTTTCCAAAATGCACCTGCACTGGGGCAGGCAGTTTCAAAATATACTGGACAATCCCAACAGCAGCTTATTGCTGGAAACGGTGTTTCGGCAGAAGTTTTGAAAAACTCTGTATTGAGTGCCTCCGACCAGATAAACGCAAAGTTTGCCACAATGCCGGTAACCTTCCAACAGATAGGTACAACTATTAAAAACACACTTTTTGAAGCATTTATTCCCGTAATGGCAGCAATAGCAAATGCGGCTACGTGGGTTTATAACAATTGGTCCACGGTTGCACCTATATTCTGGGGGCTTGCTGCAGCAGTGGGTGCTTATGCAATCGGGCTTGGTATTTCGACTATAGCTACAACTATGCAGAAAATAGCACAGGTTGGATTGAATACATCTTTATTCTCATGTCCTCTGCTTATCATTGCTTTATTGATTGGTTTAGTTATAGGCTTTATTTGTAAATGGGTTCAGTCTGTGGGCGGAATTCATGTTGCCTGGCTGATTGTGGTTAATGCCATTCTTATCTTATGGGATGCTCTGAAAATATCATTTTTTACAGGTGTGTACTGGGTTATTGATCTTTGGAATTTAATGATGGTGGGTATGAAGTCAGCAGGTGTTGGAATTCAGAATTTCATGGGAGATATGAAAGTAGGTGTACTTACCATCTTGCAGAGCATGGTTAACGGTGCCATTGATATTATTAATAAGTTTATCGGATTACTGAATAAAGTACTTCCAGAGGTATCCATTAAGACTGTTAGTCATGTGACGTTCGGAACTGAGGCAAAAATCCAGAATGAAGCTGAAAAGGCAGCCAGAGAGGCAGACCTGGACCAGTACAAACAGAAAATGGATTCAATAAAGCAGCAGCATGCTGCTGACATAGCTAAACGTACAGCAGAAGCAGATGCAGACAGGCAAAAAAGAGAAGACAACATTGAGAGTGCAAAGGCCAAGGCTGCTAAAAAAGACAAATCACCTTCAAATTTAAATGTACCCGGATACAAAGCCGGCGGTGCTGCAGATAACGATACTAAAAATCATATAGCTAATACTGCTGCTAACACAGGTGCTATGAAGGACTCAATGCAAGTTTCCGAAGAGGATTTGAAGTACATGAGGGATATAGCCGAACAGGAGGTAGTAAATAAATTTACTACCGCGGAAATCAAGGTAGATATGACTAACCATAACAATATCAACAGTAACCTTGATTTGGACGGTATTGTTTCATATATGGAGCAGAAGGTTTATGAAACAATGTCGGTAGTAGCAGAGGGGGTGTATAACTAATGCCTTATAAAATCTGGCTGGGAGGGGTTCAGATGCCTGTTGCCCCTTCAAAATTTGAAACAAAAATCAAGAACCAGAATAAAACTGTTAGCCTGATTGATGGGAGTGAAGCAAGTATATTAAAGGCTCCGGGGCTAACGGAGTTTTCCTTTGAATTGCTCATTCCTCAAGTTAAATACCCTTTTGCGGACTACCCCGACAAGGAATTTGTAAATCCCAAATATTATCTGGACCATTTCAGCCGTTTAAAAACCGATTGTAAACCATTTAAGCTGTATATTGAAGAAGAGATATCCTTTAAGGATAAATTTGTCCGTAAAATAACAAATACATGGGTTTCCCTTGAAGATTACAGCATAACAGAGGATGCGGGAAATGGCCTTGATTATACCGTTTCTATGACCCTCAAACAATATAAGCAATGTACCGCAGAAAAATATCCGGTAGAAGGCATTAAACCCACAGGAGGCAGTAAGAAATCCACTCCCGTCAAGCCTAAAACCTATAAAGTAAAAAAGGGAGACACCCTCTGGGCAATATGTAAAAAGTATCTGGGTGACGGCTCAAAGTACCCTCAGATAGCCAAGTTGAACGGAATCAAAAATCCTAACCTTATTAGAGTAGGGCAGGTGATCAAGCTTGGTTGAATTAAAGATTCAGAATGGTTCTACAGTGTATCTGCCTTGCATTGAGGATGAAATCACATGGGAGACTTCCAGAAAAGGTGTCCCCGGTAAGCTGGAATTTTCAGTGATAAAAGATGAAATTATTAGCTTTCAGGAAGGCAACTTAGTGCAACTAAAGGTAGACAACAAAAAGGTTTTCAGTGGCCACATTTTCACTAAAAAACGCAGTAGCGACCAGATTATAAAGGTTACTGCATACGATCAGCTACGGTATCTCAAGAATAAAGACACAAAGGTATTTGATAACCTTACGGCGGCCCAGATAATCAAAAGATTGGCAGAAGATTTCAAGCTTATAACCGGAACAATTGAAGATACAGGTTATGTAATAGAAACCAGGGTTGAGGATAACAAGACATTAATGGATATGATTCAAAGTGCCCTTGATATTACAATGCAGAATAGGAATAAAATGTATGTCCTTTTTGATGACTATGGGGCTATAAGCTTAAAGAGTATTGATTCCTTGAAACTTGACATTCTGATTGAAAAGAGTACAGCTGAGGATTTTGATTACACTTCGTCTATTGACTCAAATACTTACAATTTCATAAAACTGGCCTACGATAATGATAAAACAAAGAAGCGTGACATTTACGAGGCAAAAGACAGTAATAACATTGCTGCGTGGGGACTTCTTCAATATTACGAGAAAGTTAATCAAAATATTAATGCTAAAGCCAAAGCTGACGGACTTCTCAAGCTTTACAACAAAAAAACCCGAAACCTTTCTGTTTCCAATGCAATAGGAGATATCAGAGTCAGAGGGGGATGCCTTATTCCTGTTTGGCTGGAACTTGGAGACATAAAGGTTCAAAATTACATGCTTGTAGAGACAGTAAAACACACCTTTAAGAGTAACCAGCATTATATGGATATCACATTGAGGGGCGGTGACTTTGTTGCCTAATATGGTAGAAATTATTAAAATGGCGGCAATAGATGCGGTGAATGATTCAAAACCTACAACTGTCGTTTTTGGAAATGTACTAAGTACTGCTCCCCTTTCAATCAGTATTGATCAAAAGCTGATTTTAAAGGAGGCTCATTTGATATTGACCAATAATGTAAAGGAACATGTGGTAGAAATGACAGATGAACTGACAGAAAAAAAGAGATTTTTAGTTCATAACGGGTTGACGGTGGGTGACAGTGTGATAATGATTCAGCTACAGGGTGGGCAAAAGTACCTTGTTTTTGATAAGGTGGTGAAGGAATGATTCCAACTTTAAATGATGATTTACAGCCTGATTTTGAAATCCGTCAGCAGCCGGGCAGAACCTATAAAATGAATCTCGAAGAAATGAGAATCGGAGGCTCGGTTGATGGGATTGAGGCGGTAAAACAGGCAATTTATAAAATTCTTAATACCCAGCAATTCCAATATTTGATTTACAGCTGGGATTACGGAATTGAATTAACAGACCTTTTTGGTCAATCGTCTGCATTTGTTTATTCAGAAATAGAAAACAGGATACGAGAGGCTTTACAGGAGGATGACAGAATTACAGATGCAGGAGAATTTTCTTTTGAGTCAAATAAACGTCAGGTTCTGGTTAGATTTACTGTATATACTGGGGAAGGTAATATTGACATTGAAAAGGTGGTGATGGTTTAAATGTATGAAAATGTAACCTATGAGGTGCTTTTAAATAGGATGCTGGAACGGGTTCCGGATACCATTGATAAACGTGAGGGCTCAGTTATTTTTGATGCGATGGCTCCGGCTGCTGCCGAGCTGGCACAAATGTATATAGAAGCAGATGTAATATTAAATGAAACCTTTGCCGATTCAGCGTCAAGGGATTTTTTAATTAAAAGGGCTGCAGAGCGTGGAATTGTTCCGGCTGAAGCTACCAACGCGATTTTAAAAGGTGTATTTAATATTAATGTTCCGCTGGGTGCAAGGTTTTCTCTGGGAAATCTTAATTATGTTATTACCGAAAAAATAAAAGACTGTGAATTCAAGCTCAAATGTGAAACAGCCGGAGCAGAAGGAAACAGATATTTCGGAATGTTGATTCCCGTGGACTATATTGAGGGGCTGACAAAAGCGGAAATTACCGAGTTACTTATTTCGGGAGAGGATGAAGAGGATACCGAGGAACTAAGAGCCAGATACTTTGCAACATTGGACTCCCAGGCTTTTGGAGGTAATATGTCCGACTATAAGGAAAAGGTTAATCAACTTCAAGGAGTTGGGGGTATTAAGGTATATCCGGTTTGGAACGGTGGGGGAACGGTTAAACTTCTGGTTATCAGTTCCCAGTTTCAAAAGCCTTCAAGTGATTTAATTAACAGTCTTCAAACTCAGATAGACCCTTTGAACAGCCAAGGTGAGGGTGTAGGTTTTGCACCTATCGGCCATGTAGTTACGGTTGTAGGTGTTACGGACGAGAAAGTTAACATAACTCTAAATCTGACATACCGTGAAGGCTGGAATTGGGAGGATGTAAAAGGCTATGTGGACACGGTTATCGATAATTATTTTAATGAGTTAAGTAAAGCGTGGGCAGACAGTGAAAACCTTATAGTCAGGATAAGCCAGATTGAAACCCGTTTGTTGGAGCTTGAAGGGATTGTGGACATATCGGGGACAAAAATCAATGGTATAGAGCAAAATCTGATGCTTGATAAAGATGCTATTCCGGTCAGGGGTGATG
>JAEZIU010000085.1 GCA_023436485.1 Bacillota bacterium
CAGGCATTGTGGTAGTCTCTGTAGGTGTAGGACTATTTCTAATTACAAGGCCGACTTATACTACAGTTATTCGTGATGCCAGTCCTGAAGATGTTGCTTCAATGCAAAAAATCTTAACGGAAAAGGGAATTTCATATAAGCTTACTGACGATAAATCGGGTATTATTGTAAACGAAAATGACAGTGATGAAGCCCATTTTGAATTAGTTTCTGCAGGTTACCCCAAAAATGGTCTCACTTTCGCTGACGCTCTCAGCAGTATAAAGATAAACACGACTGAAAGTGACAAAAAGCATATCTGGCAGCAACTTGACGAATCGGATATTGCCAAACAGTTAAAGCTTTTTCAGAACATTGAAGATGCTGATGTGACTATTGTCAGGCCAGAAAAGACCCTTTTGATTGATGATAGTAACAGTAAGGATGCAAAGGCTTCGGTTGTTATTACACCTAAAGATGAAATAAGTGCCAAACAGGCTGAAAGTATAGTAAAGATAGTTGCCAGCAGTGTTGAAGGCTTGGATCCTAAAAATGTAACTGTTGTGGACAATAAAGGGAATGTACTTAATACAGACAGTGACAATGGGATGGATAAAACTACCACCCAATATGATATGAAAAAGAAGTACAAAAACGACCTGGAAAAAAATTTAAGGGAAGTTTTGGCTGATCAAATAGATAGTTTTGACACAGCAAAAGTAGTTGTTAATCCTGTTCTTGATTTTGATACTTTGACTCAGTCCTCGAAGGAATTTACTAACCCTAACGGTGCAGATTCAGGAGCTATCATTAGTAGGCAAAAGACAAGCGAAGATTTAAAAAATGGGGATACCGGAGGGGCGCCCGGTGTAAATGCAAACCCTGGTACAACGCCATCCTATCCGGCGGGTTCTAACGATTCAAAATCTTATAAAAAATCAGATTTGACTGAGAATTTCCAATATAACGAAACAAATAAACAGAGTGAAAAGTCTTTGGGAGAACTTATTCCGGAGAGATCTTCTGCTGCCATAACTTTATTATACGGAAGCAGAGTTCCTGACGATTCAAAGCTTAATGACGAGATGATGACTCAAGTCAAGAGTTTAGCCAGTATGGCAACTGGGATTCCTGTGGAAAACATTGCAATTACAAAGCTGAAGATTCAACCTCCTGTAGTAGAAGCACCTTCTACGACGGATACATTAAAGAATTTTATTTCCAACTACGGATTACTTGCATTATTGGCACTGATGGTTATAGCTTTTGTAATAATTGCTATACCGAAAAAATCGAAGCAGAAGCTGGAGCCTGCATTTGCAGTTGATGATGACACTGCAATCACATCTCCTAAATTTGCATATAATGATATTAGACCCGAACCTGTACCTGAAATTGATACCGAGGAAAGGTCAGAAGTTAAAAAGCAGATTGATAAGTTTGTTAAGCAAAAGCCGGACGCTGTTGCACAGCTTTTAAGGAATTGGTTAACAGATGATTATGAATAGAAAAATGTATATGTGGGGTGAAAAGCTTGGCTAAAGCAAGTGCAAAGACAGAATACAGTGGCAGGGAAAAAGCTGCAATGCTGCTAATTTCCTTGGGCCCTGATAAGTCAGCTGAGATATTCAAGCATTTGAAAGAGGATGAGATAGAGCAGTTAACCTTGGAAATTGCCAACATAAGAGCTGTATCTCCTGATGAAAAGGAAAGAGTTCTTGATGAGTTCTATCAGATATGTCTTGCACAGGAGTATATTGCCGAAGGTGGTATCGGATATGCAAAAGATATACTTGAAAAGGCTTTAGGTTCTCAAAAGGCTGTAGATATAATAAACAAACTTACAGTGTCATTACAGGTAAGGCCTTTTGATTTTGTGAGAAAAACGGATCCGTCACAGTTGCTTAACTTTATACAGGGAGAGCATCCTCAGACAATAGCATTGATACTGGCATATTTAAAACCACACCAGGCCTCAGTGGTGCTATCTGCCCTTCCACAAGACAAGCAAGCTGATGTTGCAAGAAGAGTAGCTACAATGGACAGGACATCTCCTGACATAATAAAGGAAGTTGAACGAATTCTTGAAAAAAAACTTTCTTCTTTGGTTACAGAGGACTATACTGCAGCCGGTGGTGTTCAATCTATTGTTGATATCCTCAATTCTGTTGACAGAGGAACGGAAAAATTCATTATGGAGACTCTGGAAATCGAAGATACCGATCTTGCAGAAGAAATTAAGAGACGTATGTTCGTATTTGAAGACATTCTCACTCTTGACGGAAGATCGATTCAGAGATTCCTCAGAGAAGTTGATAACAACCAATTGGCAGTTGCTCTTAAAGGTGCAACAGATGATGTACAGAAGCTTATATTTGCCAATATGTCCAAGCGTCTGAGCGAAATGATCAGAGAAGATTTGGAATTTATGGGCCCTGTAAGGCTTAAAGATGTTGAAGAAGCACAACAGAAGATTGTTAATATTATACGTAAGCTTGAAGATGCGGGCGAGATAGTTATTTCAAGAGGGGGAGGCGATGAAATAATTGTCTAATAAGATATATAAAAACAATCAGGTCAACGTAGGTAATCCGTTTCAGGTTAAGTTTCCTGTAACATACCAACCTCCCGTGAGAAAGATAGGACTTAAATGCGATTTGGACAAGGAAGAGGAAGAAGATCAGCAACAAGTCGATTACAATGCTATGGGCGAAGAGATTATTAACAAGGCCAAAGCAGAAGCAGATATGATAATAAAGGAAGCCTTGCTTGAAGCTAAGGATATTTTAAAAAAAGCATCTGTTGATGTAGAAAATCTTAAACAACAGGTTTATGAAGAAGCAAGATCAGATGGCTATGAGCAGGGATTAGCTCAAGCCAAACAGGAATATGAAGCACTTATTGAGGAAGCTCAGGATATTAAGAACCAAGCAGGAATAGAATACAAGAAGGTTTTGGATTCTCTGGAAGAGGATTCGGTAAATACTATTATAGATATTGCAAAAAAAGTAATTAGTAAAGAGCTTGAATGCAAGCAAAATATTCTCCTCTTGGTTAAAGATGCTTTTGAAAAATGTTCCAAGGATCGAAAAGTAGTTCTTAAATTAAGTGAGCAGGATTATGATTTTGTTAATGAGAATAAGGACGAGTTGGAATCAATGCTGGAAAGGTCTGAGGAAATAGAGATAAAAAAAGATCTTTCTCTAAAAGAAGGCGGATGTATAATTGAGACTTCCATTGGGAGCATTGATGCAAGTGCAGAAACTAAATTTGAAAAAATAGAAAATGACTTTAAAGACATATTAAATGAATCAACAAATTAAGGTACGCTACAGCTCTTTTACAGGAGGTCAAATGTCAAGTGTTAACCTAACAAAATACAGGGAAGCATTAAAGTCAAAAGAATATATAGATTATATCGGCAAGGTATCAAAAGTTGTTGGACTTACAATAGAATCGGACGGTCCACAGGTAAGTATAGGAGACCTTTGCAATATACACATTACCGGTGGCAGTCGGCTTAAAGCAGAAGTTGTAGGCTTTAAGGATGAAAAGGTTTTGTTAATGCCCTTGGGAGAAATGACGGGTATGGGACCAGGAAGTGCTGTTTCAGCCAATGGAGATATATTAAGGGTTGCGGTAGGACCTGAATTGGTAGGTAGAGTTTTGGACGGTTTGGGAAATCCGATAGATGATAAGGGAAGCCTGCAATCCAAACATTATTATAAAACCGATAATAAGCCGCCTAACCCACTGACCAGAAAAAGAATTTCAGAGCCTTTACCTTTGGGAGTAAGAACTATAGATGGACTCTTAACAATAGGTAAAGGACAGAGAGTCGGTATTTTTGCCGGAAGTGGTGTTGGTAAGAGTACCTTAATGGGGATGGTTGCAAGAAATACAAAAGCGGATATAAATGTTATTGCCTTGATAGGAGAACGTGGTAGGGAAGTAAGAGAGTTCTTGGAAAGGGATTTAACAGACGAAGGTCTTGCAAGATCGGTAGTTGTAGTAGCGACTTCAGATCAACCTGCATTAGTAAGACTTAAAGGAGCAATGGTTGCCACTGCAATTGCTGAATACTTCAGGGATTGCGGTAAGGATGTACTGCTTTTGATGGACTCTCTCACAAGGTATGCAATGGCGCAAAGGGAAGTCGGACTTTCCATAGGAGAGCCTCCTGTGTCAAGGGGATATACACCATCGGTTTTCTCGGCTTTCCCCAAATTACTTGAGAGAGCAGGCACTTCAGAGAAGGGGTCTATTACAGGATTATACACTGTATTGGTAGACGGTGATGACCTTACGGAACCTGTAACTGATACTGCCAGAGGAATCCTCGATGGACACATAGTTCTGTCAAGAGCAATGGCAAACAAAAACCATTATCCTGCCATAGATGTTCTTGCAAGTGTTAGCAGGGTTATGGGTGACATTATTGATAAAGAACATAAAAAATGTGCCAATGAAATAAAGAAAATAATGGCTGTTCATAGAGATGCAGAGGATTTAATTAATATAGGTGCATATGTAAAAGGAAGCAATGAGAAGATAGACTATGCAATAGAGAGTATTGATGATATAACATCATTTCTTCAACAGGAAACTGATGAAAAGGTTTCGTATGAGGATATACATTCACAAGTACTTGGTTTACTGAAATAGTAAAGGAGGCTGGGTTGGTTGCAGAAGTTCGGATTTAGACTGGAATCGGTACGGAATCTTAAAGTTCAGCTGGAGGACAATGCTAAAAACCATCTGGCTTTAGCTTCAAGGGAGTTAGAGAAGCAAAAAGAATTTTTGAGCGGTTTAAAAACAACCAGAGAATCTTCTATCAGTGAACTTAATTCAAAAGTGGATGAAGGAGTTTCCATTAGTCAAATAAGAGCCTATAATAATTATTTACATTTTTTAAAACAAAAAATTACAGAACAGAAAGAAAGTGTAAATACTGCTCAGAAACAAGTTGAGATAAGAAGAGAAAGTCTGGTCAAAGCAGTACAGGAAAGAAAGATACTGGATAAACTCAGAGAAAAGAAGTATGGCGAGTTCTTGAAGGAACAGAGTAAAGCAGAACAACTATTAATAGATGAGCTTAACAGTTTTAAGTTCAAGGATGGTTCAGGAGAAGAAAATGCCGGATATTAATATTACAGAACAAGATGAAAAAGTAGAAACACTTCTTAAGAAGACAGAAGTGTCAAAAAAACAAGATAAAAAGAATAACAGTGCTCTTTTTTATATAGTATCAATAATAACAGCATTGCTACTTGTAGTCTTAATAATTGGAGGAGCACTATTTCTTGCTGTCAAATTTAATGTAAATGGTGTTGCAGACAGTATGGGAGACAGTATACGGGGCATACCTGTGTTAAAATGGTCTCTGCCGGAGAAACCTGACCCCCAAGACGAGAAAAATATGACCGAAGAGCAGGTAAGAAGTAAATACAATGAGATAAAAATACAAAAAGAAGAATTGGAAAAAAAACTTGAAGACGTAACAAAACAGTTAGATAATACTAAAAGTCAGGTAACTGCAAAGGACAGTAATACATCCCTACTCCAACAGCAAAAGGATTCTCTTGAGACTGAAAAAAATAAGCTGCAAACCGAAAAGGATAGTCTTCAAAAGGATTATGATAAACTGTCCGACGTTATATCCGCAGGTGACACAGCCGAATATAAGAACTATTTCAAAAAGATCAACCCGCAAAAAGCTGAAGAATTGTATGAAAGCATAATGAAAGAAGAAAAGATCAGTGAGGATGTTAAGAAATACTGTTCAATATATGAACAAATGGATCCATCTGCAGTTGCAGGAATTATGGAGCAGATGGGCAGCAGTAAAATGACACTGATTATTAATATAATGAAAAATCTAAAAAAAGACACTGCAGGTGCAATACTTACTGAAATGAAACCTACCTTTGCTGCAAAGGTATCTGAACAGTTGGCTAAAGAATACAAGGTTGGTGCTTCAGGAACTACTCAAAAAAAATAATTCAGGTAATTGGGGGAACGGAGAATTCCTACTCCATTACATAAATATAATAAAATAAGGAGGTGAGAAAATGATAATGACAAGTAATAATTTACTAAAACTTAATTTGAATCAGGACAGCGGTAATGACATTTTAAATGTTAAATCAAAAACTCCTCAGGTTTCATCCGGTTCTTCATTTAAGTCAGTACTTGATACAACTGTTAATAATTGTTCAAAGCGTAACGATACTGTAGCAAACAACAATGTCGGACAGGATAATGACTGTAAAACGAAGTTCAAGTCATTTGCGGAAGTTCAGATGAGTAGAAAGCCGGTATTAACAAAGTCTGTTGGGCAAGCAGGCTCCAATAAGGAAATTGCAGATGTAAGCACAGACGAAGCTCAAGTATCTGAAAAGTATGATGAGCAGATATCGGCTCTTGCACAAATGCTGGGGATTGCACCCGGACAGTTGGCCGACCTGGCAAAACAACTTGGCTTCTCGTT
Organism: Bacillota bacterium; assembly: GCA_023436485.1. GTDB lineage: Bacteria > Bacillota > Clostridia > Acetivibrionales > DSM-1351 > Ruminiclostridium. The sequence continues at coordinate 6,470 of JAEZIU010000085.1, forward strand.
GAAAGATCTGAAGGATGTTGAAAAACTGACTGTTTTTATGCAAAAGGTATCTGATTTGCTTGAACTCAATGACAAGCAAAAGGACATTCTGCTAAAGTTGGCTACAGAAGTTACAAAACAGATAAAACCTGAGTCAGAAGCCGTTGATGAAAATAGTAATAACATTCCTGCAGGTGCTGAGGATAATAGTTCACAAGCAGGAAAGGTTTCTGTCGATTTGTCAAAGGTAGCTTCAAGTATTAAAGAGAAGCTGGACACACTTATTGAAAACGGACAGAATAATCCCGGACTGATTAGCGACCAAGTAGCCAAGATAATAGCGTCAATGAAGGGACAGTCTCAACTAGAAGTAAAAGTTCATTCTCAAAATATTGATACTGATGTTGTAGAGGAAGTATCGCTTGATAGTGACAATAAGAATGCTGATGCTAAGAAAATTGATACTGAAACTAAAACAAAAGATGTTCCCAAGGAAAATAACGATGAAAGTACAGAGTCAACCAAGCCTCAGTTGGGACTGCAAGGGTTGAATACTTCAGCTCAAACAGCAGCAACAGATGAGCAGAATTTGACTCAGAATTTTCAGGCAGTGGGAGATGTTAAGACCGTCCTAAATAACAACCAGATAGCTGCTGAAAAATCTGCTTTTTCAATACGTCAGCCGGTCAGAACCTCAGACGTTGTAAATCAGGTTATGGAGCAGGCTAAAGTGATTCTGGGACAGGATAAATCAGAGATGGTTATTCAGCTCAAGCCGGACCATTTAGGAAAGCTTGAACTAAAGGTTGTTACTGAGCAGGGAATAGTAGCTGCAAAATTCATAGCTGAAAGTCAGCAAGTAAAAGAAATCATTGAAACAAACATGCAGTTGCTGAAGGATTCACTGCAAAAGCAGGGTATAGCAATAGACGGTGTTAGTGTTCAGGTTGGACAGGATAACAGAAGTGAAAACCGTAATCAGAGTTTGTCCCAAGGCAGAAATAACGGTTCAGGAAACGGAAGTAAACATGCAGAAGGTGTTACAGGGTCAACTGTTGCCGGAGCAAGTCTTTTGGAGAATCTTCCCGAGAGGTTGGCACAGTATACTGATGATCTGAATACAATTAACCTGACTGCATAGAAAGGAGTTACGATTATGGCTCAAACCAGCGGAATAAATGGATCACCTACTATAGACCAAATAATTGAAAGTACCAAGAGTAAGCAGGATGCAGCTGCCAGAAAAACCGGCGGCGAGCTTGGAAAAAATGATTTTCTTAATCTTTTGGTAACACAGTTAAGGTATCAGGATCCATTGAAACCTGTAGATGATAAAGAGTTTATCGCTCAAATGGCTCAGTTCAGCTCTCTGGAACAAATGCAGAATATGAACGGTTCAATGACCAAATCTCAGGCATTTACCCTGATAGGAAAGGTTATTACAGCCACAACAACAGATGATAAAACACTAGAAGTAAATTCTCTACAGGGAACAGTTACAAGCGTTAAGATGAAGGATGGAAAAACCTTTGTTGTGGTTAATAACAAAGACGTTGATGTAGATAGTATTACTCAGGTTGATGATGCACTTTCAAATTCATACACAAACCTGTCTGACTATTCAAATCTGTTAGGCTATAAAGTAAAAGGCGCGGTATATGATTCATCCAACGGCAACGTTATTTATCTCTCAGGAAATGTTAAGCAGATTCAGAGGGGTGCCAACGAAGACTATGCGGTAATGGACGGTGTAAATACTGAAATTGCCGAAGTAACAGGCTCAACAGCTGTAGATCCTAATTATCTCAAGAACTATCTTGAACAAAAGGTAAACGGAACAACCGAAGCAGATAAGCAGGTTAAGGTAACCATAAAGGATAGTGCTACAGGAGCAAAGGTACCTGTTACAGCGACACTGAAGAGCTACAGTATAGATGAAAACACAGGTAAGGTAACCGCAGTACTTGATAATATGTATATATCAGTGTACAGTGTATCAAATATACAAAAGCCGTAGGCAGACACATTGGGAGTTGCTAAGTGAGAGAAGGTGAGTTATGGTAATCAATAATAATTATTCAAACAGGATAATTAAGCCGCCATTAACAACCGGGAAGGTTCAAACAGGGAATCCCAGAAATGTCAATAATAATTCTGCAGGAGTTAACTTTGAAAATTTTCTTCAGCAGGCAATTGACAAGGGTTCCGGAGTTAAATTTTCAAAGCATGCTGAAATGAGAATGCAAGCCAGAAATATTGATCTTACCCAGACTCAAAAGGAAAAGATCAGTAATGCAGTTTCAAAAGCTCAGCTCAAAGGGATTAAGGACTCGCTGGTAATACTTGATGACATGGCATTTGTTGTTAATGTAAACAGCAAAACGGTTGTAACGGCAGTGAACAATAGTGAATTAAAAGAAAACGTATTTACAAACATTGATGGTGCAATTTTTGCATAGCACAATAAAACTCGGCTGGACCCTAACGGGAGGCTGAAAGAATGTTCCCGAACGACGGACGGAACAATAAGATACCTTAAATGAGGGGGTCAATAAATTATGATGAGATCTATGTTTTCTGGTGTTTCAGGACTAAAGGCACACCAGGCAAAAATGGACGTTATAGGTAATAACGTTGCAAATGTAAACACAATAGGTTTTAAAGCAGGAAGAGTAACCTTCCAGGAAATATTCAACCAGACATTGAGAGGTGCCGGAGCACCTGATGCCGCCACTGCAAGAGGTGGTACAAACCCTATGCAGATTGGTTTGGGTATTGCAGTTGGTTCAATCGACAACCAAATGACAGGCGGAAGTCCCCAAAGAACTGATAACCCTACTGACTTGTCTATTCAAGGAGATGGTTTCTTTATAGTGAAGGGTTCAACTGCTGATACTTTTAAATTTACCAGGGCAGGAAACTTTGGTCTGGACAAGTTGGGAAATCTGGTATCCGGTGACGGTATGAATGTGTATGGCTGGACTAGTTATAAGCCGCAAGAAGATGGTTCCGTTAAATTTGATACCGAAGCTGAAATAACTCCTATTAATCTTTACTCTGATGTAACCAACGGCAACAAGAAGATTATAGCGGCGAAAGCTACTGGCTATGCAGAGTTTTCAGGAAATCTGAATTCTAAGTTTGCACCAGTGGCTGATACTGCAGACGCTCAGTTCTCAGTTCCTTTTACGATATATGATAGTCTTGGCAATCCACATGAGCTTTCATTAAACCTCAAGAAAACACATGCAGGAGATGACATACCTGCAAAGGACGCAGATGGTAAGGATATTACGGTTACAGGTACAACCTGGACATACACTGTCACAGACAAGACTGGAAAAATACCATATGCGACTGCGGGTGGTGCAGATCCTATAGTTAATTTTAATTCAGAAGGTAAAATAATAGTTGGTACTGATGCAAAAGAACAGGTCGAGTTAACTTTCACCCCGGGTGCTAATAGTGGTACTGCCGATGTTAAGGTAAAGCTTGATTTCAAAAAAATGACTCAGTATGCTGCGGACTGCTCCGTTAAACCATCCAACATTGACGGATATACAACAGGTAATCTTGTTACCTTCAACGTAGGTTCAGATGGTATGCTAACAGGCGTATACAGCAACGGTCAGCAGCAACCTCTGGGACTTATAGCACTGGCGGGCTTTGATAATCCTGCCGGTTTGCAAAAGGTTGGCGGAAACCTGTTTATACCGACAACTAACTCCGGTGACTTTAATAAAGGTGTACCGGCTGGTTCACAGGGAGTGGGTACATTGAGCCCGGGAACTCTGGAAATGTCCAATGTAGACCTTTCAAGGGAGTTTACTGATATGATCGTTACACAGAGAGGTTTCCAGGCAAACAGTAGAATAATAACAACATCAGATGAAATGTTGCAGGAGCTTGTAAACCTCAAGAGGTAATTATTAGTTAATAATTACTACTATAGACTAAGGCTTAAAGCCTAGTCTATAGTAGTAAAATATCGATTTTGGTCCTGTTTTGTAAATTTGTTGAGATTTATCTATTGTGTTTTTGGAGCAAAAATATTATGATAAGATTAACTAAGTTAAACAAGACACCATTTGTCTTGAACAGTGATTTAATAGAGAGTTTCGAGAGTACACCCGATACAATTTTAACACTTACCAACGGTAAAAAATATGTAGTTTGTGAGAGCGTTGATGAAGTCGTTAAAAAAGTAATTCAATTTAAAGCTGGTATTTTAAAATATGCTAATGAAAATTAGCCCAGAAGTTCTAGATAATGAGATAAACCGTAATAAATAATGTGTTGACATTTTATATGCTAATGTAATTATTTGCTGGATACATAAGCTTGAAGGGGGAAAAAAATTTGGAGGGAAAAAGCAGCTATTTTATTTTATTGGTGATTGTAGCTTTTTTATCTATAACACTTGCTTTCCTTGCAATAGGG
>JAEZIU010000126.1 GCA_023436485.1 Bacillota bacterium
ATTGTCCTCTATAATCATAACTGTTGACATATATTTAATCTCCTTTACCTACTGTCATGATATTCCATAATAACCTCATTTTGTTGCAAAAACAAGATATGAGTATACATATCATAGATTTACTTTAATAAAGCTTATAAAAGTAACTAAATAAATTTGACAAAATGAATGATGAGGTGTACACTAATAAAAATAAAAACCGACCGTTCGGTATGTTATAAAGGAGCATATTGTATGTCAAAGAAATATAACTCACAGGCGACCATTGATAATATATTATCTGTTTCAGCACAGTTGTTTTTAGAAAAGGGATTTGATAAAACCAGTATGCAGGACATTGCTGAAACCGCCAGGATATCAAAAGGAGCTATTTATCATCATTTTAAGTCAAAAGATGAAATTATCAATGCTGTTACAGAAAAACAAACACAAGTTAACAAGTCAATAATTGAACATTGGCTTTCTGAAATAGAGTCTTTCAGCGGAAAGGAAAAACTGATTGCTATTTTAGAAAAAAATCTTGACAGTCAAGAAGCGCATTACTTAGATAATGTAATTAGCGTTCGTATGAAAAGTGCAGAATTTGTTTTGTCCTATATGCAGGATTGTGTAAATCAGGATGCTTTCCTTATTTCTAAAATAATTCAACAAGGTGTAGCAGATGGTTCACTTATCACTGATTTTCCTGATGAATGTGCAGAAGTTTTTTTGTTATTAATGAACGTATGGTGTGACCCCGCTGTTTTTAACTGTGATATTGAGAAATTATCACTCCGTTTAAGATTTTTGCAGTACTTGATGAAATCGATCGGAATAGACGTATTAAGTGATACGCTTCTTAAAAAAACTTTAGACTTATTACAGAAGTTATATGCAAAGGAGGATCGTTCCCATGAATAAAACCTTAGTTGTGGAAACAAAAAACCTAACGAAAACTTTTCTTAAAAATGAGGTTATCAAGAATTGTAATATGAGTGTGGAAAAAGGTGAAATTTATGGTCTATTAGGAGCAAACGGAGCTGGAAAAACGACAATATTTAAAATATTATCTGGGCTTCTTATACCAACAATGGGTACAGCGAAAGTTTTAGAAATGGATATTATATCGCAACGTGATAGCATTTTATCAGAGATTGGAACAATAATTGAAACTCCTATATTTTATGAACATTTATCAGCTACCGAGAATTTGGAAATACATCTTGCCTATATGAATAAGGCCCACGTAGATATATCCTCTGTTTTATCAAAAGTCGGCTTAAATAATACAGGAGTTCAGCCAGTTTCAACATTTTCCTTGGGCATGAGACAACGGTTAGCCATCGCAAGGGCTATTGTACATAGGCCAAAGCTATTAATTTTAGACGAACCTATTAATGGGCTTGACCCGATGGGAATTAGAGAAATGCGAGATTTTTTTATGGAACTCGTAAAAGAGCAAGATATAACCCTGCTAATTTCTAGTCACATTTTGACGGAGATTGAACACATTGCTGATACCATTGGAATAATCAAAGATGGAACAATAGTAAAAGAAGTTTCTATGGCAAAATTAAAATTAGAATATCCCTCTGGCCTTGAAAATTATTACATGGATATAGTAACCGGGAGGAGAGAAAATGAGAACACTTATTAAATTAGAATTGAAAAAAAATAACATTCGGACTTATATGATAGCTACTCTTATCATTACAATAACAATGTTAGGTTTCCTGTATCTTTTTGCATATGCGCCAATGTTAGAACCAACTGATAAAGACATGGCGATTTTTTCGGGGTATAAAAATCTTATTCCTTTGTTTGGTGTATTGAATATGGCGGTGTTTTGTGTATTGTCTGCTGTTATGTATTCGAAATTTATTATAGAAGAATACACCGGAAAACGTCTAATTTTACTTTTTTCATATCCAGTAAGTAGGAAAATAATTATACTATCAAAACTAAGCGTTATAAATATATTTATAGTGATTTCAATGATTATTAGCAACTTTATTATCTTCTTGATATTTGGTATAGCAGAAAATTTTATGCACCTTGTAAATGAGAAATTTACACTTGCTATCATGCTACAAGCTATCGAAACTACTCTTATTATGTCTTTTATCGCTGCAAGCATAGGAACTGTGGCAGTTGGAATTGGGTTTATAAAAAAATCCGTGCCAACCACCATTGTTGCAGCCGTGCTTATTGCCTCTTTAATGTGTAATATTGTTGCAAATACAACTTCTAGCAAAACAGTAATGTACACATTCGCAATGATAATGATATTGATTGGAATATTATTCTCAATGATTTTAATAAAAAAAGTAAATAGTATGGAGGTTGAATAAATGGAACAGACAATAGAAGGGACAATAGATAATGGACTTGAAAGCATCTCAGCCCAACTTTATATTTTCAGTATTGGATTAGGTATTGTACTTTTGATTTTGGGAGCTTTTCTCGTTATTAAAAATAAAGGCTCATAAAAGAAAAAAAGTATCACAAACATCGGATTGATTTGTCTTGTCCTTAGTATTGTTGCTATCATAAGCGGACTTATGCAAATATAATAATGATCGGAGAAGTCAAAATAACATTTGACCTTATATTATTCAATACCAATTAAGGTTCAACAATGACCTCTTCAATCTTACATTTTCCATGAAGATTGAAGAGGCACATCTT
>JAEZIU010000102.1 GCA_023436485.1 Bacillota bacterium
ACAACAAATTAGTGAGTTGGTCAGGTACCTATCCTACAACAAATCTTTCTTTAAAAACTTATAGAGAATATGCAAGGAATAATGGTAGCTTGAGGTATGGAGTGCTTGACATGAGGTGCGTAGTAGCTCTTCAGCATCTTTATCTTGTAGAATTCGCCAATAAAAATAGCAGCAAAACAGTAGGCATGGGACTACAAAAAATGCAATTTCCGTTTACTAAATCAGCTGTTAAAACCGAATTAAAGGCAAATAGAATCATATTAAAGAAAAATACGGCTAAATGCTTTAAGGTTGGACAGTCTTGTGAAATATCAGAAAAGGGCGACTATAGAATGGAACATCGGAAGATAACGTCTATAGTGGATTATGATGATCAGTATTCTGCTATATATTTTACAGGTGACCCATACGATGTTAAGGAATCAACTACATATATTTATAATACTCCTCTAGCAAGTGGAATGTGCGACAGCATGACTTCACCAAATGGTTTTGCATATGACTTAATAAATGGGAATGGTTTTACAAGTGTAAGATATAGATTTATTGAGAACCCATGGGGCAATATTTGGAATTGTATCGATGGCGTATTAGTTAGTAACCGAGTTCCAGCTATTTGTTACGATATGACAAAGTATGTGAGTTCAGGCTCCTCAGATTATATACCTTTAGGTTATTCGTTGCCTTATCAGCAGGAACATGGGTATGGGGAGGAGTATGTAAAAATAACCATCAAGAATCTAGGGTATGATAGCAAATATCCTGCTATTGGGCTACCCGTAGAAATAGGAAACGGTGCAAATAAAGATAACAGCTTTGCAGATTGTTGGTACTGTGGGAACGGCGAGAAGACGGAAGTCAGATGGAAGGGTGCATGGGATTTAGGCATAGGCGTTACTGATAGAGCAGGATTGTTTATTCTCAGGGCATGGTTTAGCGTAGATAAACCTTATTACCATGATGGCGCAAGTTTAATGTATAAGCCCATAAAATTAGCACAAAACAACTAACTACAAGCAACTACTTGTCCAAGCGGGGTCAGAAAGGGAGGAAAAAATGAATAAAAGAAAGCTGTATGGTTCAATTATAGTTACCTATCGTTGCAACGCCAAGTGTAACATGTGTGATTGTTTCAAGGATCCGAGCAAACCTGAAGAGGAAATTACTTTAGAAACAATTAAAAAGCTTCCTGACATGGCATTTACAAATATAACTGGAGGAGAGCCATTCATTAGAAAAGATCTAAGTGAAATAGTTCGAGAGTTATACAAGAAAACAAATAGAATTGTTATATCAACAAATGGATACTTTACCGATAGAATACTGGCATTGTGTGAAGAGTTTCCAGAGATAGGTATCAGAATCAGTATAGAAGGTTTGCAAGAAGCAAACGATAAAATCAGAGGAATACCTGACGGCTTTAACAGGGGCTACAGTACACTTAAAAAACTGGTGGAAGTAGGACATAAGGATGTGGGTTTTGGATGTACAGTTCAGGAAATGAATGCAGAAGATTTGATTCCTTTGTATAAAATTTCTGATGAGCTTGGAATGGAATTTGCTACCGCAACCCTACATAATTCTTTCTATTTTAGAAAAACCAATAATACAATCGACGATAAGCTGAAGGTTTCTAAAGCTTTTGAAAAGCTGGTAAATGAGCTCCTAAAGTCAAAGTCCCCTAAAAAGTGGTTTAGAGCATATTTTAATCATGGTCTAATAAATTATATATATGGCAATAAAAGACTTCTACCCTGTGATATGGGTAGTAATGGCTTTTTTGTTGACCCGTTTGGCGATGTTTTACCATGTAATGGCAGCAATTCAAAGATGTCAATGGGGAATCTAAATGAAAAAACATGGGATGAAATATGGAATTCCCAACAGGCAGATGAGGTTAGAAAGCTAGTTAAAAGTTGTCCTAAAAATTGTTGGATGATAGGAAGTGTGGCACCTATGATGAAACAAAAAATATTAGTACCACTTTCATGGGTTGTAAAACACAAGGTTAAAGGTAGTTATACATTGTATGAAAATAAATATATAGATTGTAGGGGTGAGAGGGCTTGTGAAAGTTGCAATGATAGGACAAAAGGGTATTCCATCTAGGGCGGGAGGAATAGAAATACATGTCGAGGAGATTTCAAAAAGACTTGTGTATTTGGGATATGACGTTGAAGTTTACTGTAGAAGGGGTCACTGTGATAAAGAGATCAAAGATGGAACATATGACGGGATAGCAATAAAATATACACCTTTCATAAAATCTAAACATCTTGATGCCATAACTCATACATTTACTTCGACAATAAGTGCACTTTTTTCCCATTGTGATATATTTCATTATCATGCTTTAGGACCTTCGACATTAGCATTTATTCCTAGGTTATTTGGGAAAAAAGTAGTGTGCACAGTTCATGGACTGGATTGGCAGCGAAAAAAATGGGGTAAATTTGCTGCACTCTATTTGAAATTTGGAGAGTATGCAACAGCGAAATTCTCTCACAAGACGATAAATGTATCAAAGAACCTAGTGGGATATTACAAGGATAAATACAATATTGATACCGAGTATATACCCAATGGTATTGAGAGACCAGATTATTATAAAGCTAAGATTATAAAACAAAAACATAACCTTGATACTGACCAATACATATTGTTTTTGGCCAGGTTAGTTCCAGAAAAGGGTGCTCATTATCTTATTGAAGCATTCAATAAAATAAAAACGGACAAGAAACTTGTAATAGCTGGTGGTGAAAGCCACAGCAGCGATTATGAGAAAGAATTGAAGGAAATGGCAAAAGAAAACAAAAACATAATATTTACTGGGTTTGTTAGAGATATAGAATTGGCGGAGCTGTATAGCAACGCTTATTTTTATGTCCTTCCTTCAGATATTGAGGGTTTACCCATCAGTCTGCTTGAAGCAATGAGCTATGGTAACTGCTGCCTTGTAAGTGATATTCCTGAAAATTCTGCTGTTATAAGCACAGTTGGATATACATTTGAAAAGTCAAATGTTGATGATCTGGCTAAAATTATGCGAGGTCTATTGGAAGATGAGGGCAAAGTGGTACATGTTAAAAAATATGCGGGAGATTATATCATAAGAAAATACAATTGGGATCAGATAGCTGTAAAAACAAAAGGTGTCTATAAATCCATTTATAATCATGGCAAAAAAGACAGTAGGGGGTTGGGAAATGAAGGAAAAACACATACTCTTAACTGAATTATTAAATGCGTCAATTAGAGGCGTGAGTTTTGAAATAAGCAAGTATGGAAAGAAGCCTATAGAATGGGGCGAGATATATTCTGAGGCAATTGCTCATCAAGTTCATACTTTGATTTTTCCGGTCGTTAAAAAAATAGACCATGAATTTGGACCGGATAAACAACTAATGTCTATATGGAACATAGCAGTTATGTCGTGCGGGATTCAGATGATTTCTGATGAGATATGGATAGGCAATGTAATAGATGCATTCAATGCAGCAGGAATTATGTCCATTGTTTTGAAGGGCATGGCTATAAATAAGTGCTATCCATATCCAGAGCTTCGTACCATGGGAGATGCGGACATTTTAGTGAATGAATATGACATGGATAGAGCCACTCAAATACTGGAGAACATGGGGTATATTGCTGAAAAGGATAAAAAAACAAAGCATGTCGAGTTCTTTAAGAAAAATTTCCTATCAATAGAGCTACATAGGTTATTGGTAGATTATGATTTCATAAAGAATAAAGAGAATTTTCATAAAGAAATATGGAAAGACCCTGTAGAGATAGAGTTGGGTGCTGTAAAAGCATACTCATTATCATGGGATATGCAGATTATACACTTATGTATGCATATGGCTTCACATATATCCTATGGAGGCTTTGGATTAAGACAACTAGCTGACTTTGTTATGGTAGTAGAGACAAAACGGGATCAATTAAACTGGAATATAATCCGAGAAAAGTCAATAGAATATGGTATTAGCCAATTTTTATACGCAATTTATGCAGTTTGTAACAGATTATTTCAAATAGATATTCCACCAGAAATTATCTCTAGGAATGAAAACAATGATGAGAAAGTTCAAAACTTGATAGAAGATATTTTATTGGGTGGGAACTTTGGTAAACAAGATATAAAAAGGTCTGCTGCTAATGTAATTATTAATAATACGGATAAAGGCGAGTTTAAAAATCTGAAAAATCGATTCTACAGATATATACATATTCTTTTTCCAAATAGAGATCTGATGTCAAGGCGATACAAGTATATTTATGTAAAAAAGAGTCCGATATTCTTGCCTTTGGCATGGATACATAGAATAGCTTACGGTATAAAAAGAAAAGACTTCGGAATTGAAGATAAAAAAGCTATTTTTAAAAATGGGGAACTAGATGATATTGCTATCGAGAGGAACAGCCTTTTGGAATGGCTAGGTATTAGATAAACATGGTTTATACTTCATTATGTCAAACATATGAGGTTAAAAATAAAAAATAGGAGGTATACGTATGAAAGGTTATGTAAAGCCAAATTTGGAGATTATCAGACTTCGCACTGAAGAGGGGATTGCACACTATGGTTCACAACAGCAACCAAGTAAGCCAACATTTCCAACTAACCCAGGTCATGGTGGTGGACCTGGTGGGCCTGGCGGTGGACATGGCGGACCAGGCGGTGGACATGGCGGACCAGGCGGTGGACCTGGTGGACCAGGCGGTGGACATGGTGGACCAGGCGGCGGACATGGTGGGCACTAAAATTCGCGCATAGTTTTTCTGAGCAAATAACTTAGAAACTATGGGGTGCTAAAACATTGGAAGAATCCAATGCAATACGATGTTGGATGATTATAAATAGCTAGGTTTAGCTTTTAGACCTAGCTATTTATAAAATATTAATAATTTATTAGAAATATGATTTTGTGGAGGAATATACATATGCATGTAAAGAGTGGATTTATGCTGCGTGAGATAGCAGGACAATCGGTTGTAGTACCTCTAGGAGCTAGGGTTGTGGAATTTAACGGAATAATGACTCTGAGCGAGAGTGGTGCACTATTGTGGAGAAGACTTGAAAATGGGGCAACCATAGAAGAAATGGTGGAGCTACTTTTACAAGAGTATGAAATAGATAGAGATACAGCATCGAAAGATGTTGAAGAGTTTATAGATAACATGGCGAGTAATAAGCTTATAGAACAAGAGGCAGTTTAAAAAATATAGAAAGCAGGCAAAAGATAATATTTGTTTGAAATAGAGGTGTTTCATGAGCCTAAATTTGAAAATGTTCAATAATATGTTAATTGCAAATGCAATGAATCAAGGCTTACCGCTTTCTGGTGCATTTGAGCTAACATCGAGATGTAATTTTAAGTGCAAGATGTGCTATGTTGCATGTCCTGCAAATGATAGAAAGGCTGTATCAGCAGAGTTTTCAGCAGATAAATGGATTGATATGGCAAAGCAGGCTAGGGATGCAGGACTGTTCTACCTGATATTAACTGGTGGAGAGGTGTTCTTAAGAAGTGACTTTCAAAAAATTTATGAGGCTCTTTGTGAAATGGGGCTAAACATAACTATTTATACTAATGCAAGCCTAATTACTGCTGAAAAAGCGCGCTGGCTTGGGAAAATACCTCCATCAAAGGTTAGTGTAACAGTTTATGGTGCATCTCCTAAAACGTATGAAAGAGTTACTGGATATCCTGATGGGTATATGAGAACAATGCGTGCTTTGGATTACCTAAAGGCTGAAAACATTGATTTGGAAATAAAGACAACAGTAGTGGAAGGCAATTGCCGAGAATATGAAAAGATTATGAAAATAGCTGAAGGGTACTCATGCGGTCTTGGTATTGTAAATTATATATCTCCGAGAAGAGAAGGCAGTGGTTCCGATCCTATGGGAAATAGATTAACTCCTGCTGAAATAGTTAATTATGAAAGATGTGCAAAAGAATATTCAGGAAGAGTGTATTCGAAGGAAAAAGGTCAAGAAGTGAAGATTGATGATGACACGATGGAAAATAAACTTAATATACCTGATGAAGTTATAAAGAAATATGAAAAATCAGCTTTCAGATGTCAATCTGGTAAAACAGGCTTTTGGATAACGTGGGATGGAAGAATGATTCCTTGCGGACTTTTGGATACACCAGTCTCCAGACCGTTTGAAATGGGCTTTGCTAATGCTTGGGAAAAGTTGAAGAATGAGTGTATGTTAGTTCCAAAATGTAGTGACTGCATTAGTTGTGATATTCGTGAAGAATGTAATGCATGTCCGGGTAGGCTTATGACCGAAACAGGACGATTTGATAAGCCTGCTAGTTACCTTTGTGAGACAGCCAGATATAGAGCATTATTAAAGGAAAAAGAAAATGAGCAGCTTTCAAAAATTGCCAAATGATTAGGGTCGAACAGTAGGTAATACTACTGAGACAATAAATTGAATTTTTTACAGGAGGTGAAAAGTATGAAAAAGTATATCAGTCCTAAGGTAGAATTTGTAAATCTAAGGGTTGAAGAAAGAATGGCAGGAAGTATTTGTAATGGTGCTTGTACTAAAGATGTTGAGTACACACTCCCATCGGGTCAAGTATTAAAGTTTTATGCAGGTCATAGTCCAGTTTAATCTTAAAAAAAGAAGAGGTGAAGAAAATGAGAACATATGTAAAACCATCAATTGAAGTTGTAAATTTAAGAGCTGAAGAAAGAATAGCAGCTGTAGGAAGTAGTTGTATTGTTGTTGGTAGCTGCACTTATGAAAATGGCACATATATTACTACACCAGATGCAGTTTACAGTGGTAACTAATTAAGTTGGGATATATAGAGGGTTAAATACCCTCTATCCCTTTTTTAAATTATTATTAATATATGCTTAGTCGTTGGGTTTAATTAATTTGGTATTTTAAAATTTACTAAGGAGTGATGGAATGTTTGCGTACAGTGTAGCTGGTACATATATAAATATTAAGACAAACAATGACTATTTAACTAACAGAATGAAAATGTTTCAATGCAATAGACATGAAAATCCTGATATTATCGTTGAAATAGATCAATGCGCCCATATTGATGAGCCCCAGGGACGGTTAGTGATTGAGGATAAGGTTAAATGGTTAAGAAAAGAGAACCAGAATGATGGTTTTCATATATATAGCTTGGATGGAAGTGAAAGTAAAATATTATCTCATATCGATACAAATTCAGAGTGGAGTAATGCATCTATTAAATGTTTAAAAGCTGATGTTGATGATAATTCTCCATTAATGGTAAAAATGTGGTCAAATATACACTCATTTATGCTTACAGGAATAGTATTTCGTAATCACCTATTAAATAATGGGGGAATGGTAATACATGCGTCATCTATAGCGTATAACGGAGAAGGTATATTGTTTACAGCACCATCTGGTACTGGAAAATCAACTCATGTGAGACTGTGGGAGAAATACATGGGCGATGCTGTAAAAAATATAAATGACGATACCCCTGCTATTAGATTTGAGGGAGATAAGCCAATACTTTGTGGCACACCATGGAGTGGATCGTCTGATAAATTTGAGAATGTTGAAGTTCCTTTAAAGGCTATAGTTGTATTGAGTCAAGCTCCAGAAAACAGAATAAGAAAGTTGAATATATTTGAAGCACTGCCAATGGTTATGCCAAGATGTTTTTTGCCATATTTTGATGAAGAATTAATGAAGAAAGCTTATACGATAGTAGAAAAGATCATTAATACTACACCAGTTTATCATCTGGAGTGTAAACCCGATAAAGAAGCGATGGAGTTGGTACACCAATGTATAAAATGAAAAAAATTAAGTCTGCTGATATGTTCCCTATTGTAAAAGAAATTTTAGAAAGTGGAAGCAAAGCATGGATTACCGTAACGGGCATGAGCATGTTTCCCTTTCTTCGTGAAGATGAGGATTGCGTAGAGCTTACTCATGCCACTATCGATACTATAAACAGAGGAGATATTGTTCTTATACAAAGATACACAGGGGAGTATATATTACACAGAGTTTACAAAAAGGAAAATAATATTTTTTATATGGTCGGAGATGCTCAACGATGGATAGAAGGACCATTGAACCCTGAACAGCTGATTGCAGTAGTTGAAGTGGTCAAAAGGAAGAATAGGGAAATCAGTTGTAACAACAAGATGTGGAAGTTGTTGGTGCTAGTATGGTTGAATATTATTCCGGTAAGGCCTGTTATTTTAAAAGTGCTTAGGGGAATAAGAAAGGTTTTTAAAGGCATTTCAAATTTAAAGGTAGTAAAGGTGCATGGTGACTAAATGAAAATAGTAAATGAGTATAAAAAGTTTATTGAATATTTGAGATGGATATTTAAGACAACCAGAGGGTACGCAAAAAATATAATTACTATAATTCTACTAGATGCGTTCACAGCATTAACAGGTGTAGCCATGGCCATAATTTCTAAAAATCTTATCGATAATGCAGTCAATAAGGCTTTGGGAACTGCTTTGATATTTGCAGCGGTATTTGGCATTATTGTACTCGCACAGCTAGGTATAGGAGCCATTTCATCAGTTATATCTGTTAAAACATATGAATTAATGTCTAATAATATAAGAAAGAATATGTTTTCGCGTATTACAATGGCAGAATGGCTTCATATAACAAAGTACCACAGTGGAGATGTTTTGACTAGGCTTACTAGTGATATAAATAATGTAACTACATGCATGGTAAATACATTATCATGTGTGATATATCTGTGCGTCCAACTTACAGCTGCATTTGCAACACTTCTTTATTATGAGCCTATGCTAGCTGTTCTTGCGTTCATTTTAGGGCCATTTACAGTAATACTTAGCAGAATATGGGGAAGGAAGTTGAAACATCTGAACAAAAAAGTTCAGGAGTCCGAAAGTGCGTACCGATCCTTTATTCAAGAGTCGCTGGAAAATATGCTAATTGTTAAAGCATTTCAAATGGAGGAACAAAGTGTTGGGAAGATATCACAGCTTCATAGTACAAGACTCAATTGGGTAATGAAGAGGAGTGTTACTGGTATCGTGGCCAGTACAACATTAGGGATAGGATATTGGGTTGGTTATTTTCTTGCATTTTGCTGGGGCGCTTTGAAATTAAGTAGAGGTACTACTTCATTTGGTACTTTGACTGCTTTCTTGCAATTGGTAGCTCAAGTGCAGACCCCTTTTATGGGATTGGCAAGATCAATACCACAGATTCTTTCAGCTATTGCATCAGCAGAACGTTTAATGGAACTAGAACAATTACCTTTAGAGTATAGCAGTGAACAGCTTCCTACGGGAACTACCACTGCTATAAATTTGCAAGGCGTAACGTTCTCTTACTGCGAAAAAAAGCCAGTACTAGAGGAAATATCAATAAGCATAAAGCCGGGAGAGATAGTTGGACTTATTGGTCCTTCGGGAGAAGGAAAGACAACTTTGATTAGAATATTGCTAGCTCTTATAAAACCTGATAATGGGAAAATAGAACTTATAGCAGAAGACGGAAATGAATTTTTGGTTTCAGCTCAAACCAGAGATTGGATATCATATGTCCCCCAAGGCAATACACTTTTTAGTGGGACAATAGAAGAAAATATAAGATCCGGACTGGATGCTTCCGACCAAGAAGTAGAGTCTGCTGCAAGAGCTGCGTGTGCAATAGACTTTATTAAGGACTTATCAGATGGATTTAAAACTAAAATAGGGGAGCGAGGGATTGGGCTTTCGGAAGGTCAGGCTCAGAGAATAGCAATTGCTAGAGCCTTATTAAGAAAGGCCCCTATACTTATTCTTGATGAAGCAACGTCTTCCCTTGATATGGATTCTGAAATTTGTGTACTTAAAAGTATCCAAGAAATGAGTCCATCCAGAACATGTATTGTGATAACCCATAGACGCACTGCACTTAGCATATGTTCACGCATTCTGAAATTAAAGGAAGGGCAAATCTTGGAACAAAGTATTGAGGAAGTTGATGAACACTATGAAGAATATGGTGTTAGCGCATAAAGGTAGATAAAAGAATACTGCATAACTAGGAGGGACGAGCAAAATGATAGATATACACAGTCACATTATTTATGGTGTGGATGATGGGCCTTCAACTATTGAAAAGTCCATTAATATGGTAAGGGAAGCGGAACGTCTTGGGATTGGATTAATAATTGCAACTCCACATTATCATGATACAGTTTTTAGTTCTGAATATATTGAGGAAAATTATCAGGAGCTTCTATATAAGACGAGAGACTATGATGTAAATATAAAACTGGGATATGAGGTTTTTGCAAATCCTGAGAACCAACTTCTTGTAAAAAACAGAAAAAAGCTCAGTATCAATAAATCTGGTGTTATCCTTATTGAATTCCCATTCAACGTAAATCCTCAAAAATGTTTAGAACTAATACGGCAGTATAGGATGCAAAAAATAATACCTATTATTGCTCACATAGAAAGAAACCGATGTTTTATTAATAAAGTTGATTATTTAGTAGACTTTATTAAGGCTGGTTGCTACATACAAATGGATGCTGCAAGCATTTCTGGCGTATATGGCTCAAAAATAAAGGAATTTTCAAAGAAAATGCTTCAATTGAATTTAGTAGACATTGTTGCTTCCAATGCTCATAGTGCATCTGATTATTCTCAATGGTACGC
>JAEZIU010000201.1 GCA_023436485.1 Bacillota bacterium
TTGATGGCACAGCCGTAGCAAGTACTAACTACACAGTATCAAATAATGTTGTAACAATTTTACCAAGCTATTTGAGCACTCTTGCACTTGGTGCAAAGACACTCACATTTGATTTTGGTGTTACAAATAATCCAGCTCTGACATTGTCAATCACTGACTCTACACCTATTATTACAGGACTTGGAGTAAAGATTGATTCAGCAGCAGGAAAAACTGGTGATACTATAACAGTACCTGTAACCCTGAGCAATGTTGTTAAATCAGGAAATGTAGGAACATGTAATTTCTATCTTACATACGATCCAACCTTGTTGCAGGCTGTATCAGCAACAGCAGGTTCAATAGTAACAAATTCTGCTGTTAACTTCTCAAGCAGCATCAATGCAACAACTGGTACTATCAGTATACTTTTCCTTGATAACACTATAACTGATCAACCTATCGCAAGTGATGGAGTAATCGCTAATCTTACTTTCAAAGTATTAGGTACTTCAAGCACAACAACTCCTATCGCTTTTAAAGCAGGTGGAGCATTCGGTAATGGTAACATGGCAAAAATCTCCGATATCACATTCACAAACGGAAGTGCAAAACTTAATTAATTATTGATTTTAAATTTTTCCATACTTTATGGCTGAAAGGCCATAAAGTATGGAACTTTAAAAAACTTATGGCAGTTTTACTGTCATAAAATTCAAATAATAAGGAAGGTGTAAAATGAGTAAGAATTTTAAAAGAGTAGGAGCAGTTGCAGTTGCCGCTGCTATGTCATTATCAGTAATGACAGCAAGCGTAAATGCAGCAGCAAGCCCTGTAAACAAGGTGTACGCGGATCGTTTTGAATCCATGTACAGCAAGATTAAGAATACTTCAAACGGATATTTCAGTGCGCAGGGAATTCCTTATCACTCAGTAGAAACAATGATGGTTGAAGCTCCTGACTATGGACATGTTACCACAAGTGAAGCTATGTCCTACTATATGTGGTTGGAAGCAATGCACGGAAGATTTTCCGGTGACTTTACAGGTTTTGATACTGCGTGGTCAACTGCTGAAAAGTATTTGATTCCAACAGAACAGGATCAGCCTAATGCAAGTATGAGCAAGTATGATCCTAGCAAGCCTGCTACATATGCTCCTGAATTCCAAGACCCAAGCAAATATCCAGCTCAATTGGATTCAAGCAAACCAGTTGGTAAAGATCCAATTAACTCACAATTGACTTCAGCATACGGAACAAGCATGCTGTATGGAATGCACTGGATACTTGACGTTGATAACTGGTACGGATTTGGACAAAGAGGAGATGGAACAACAAAGCCATCATATATCAATACCTTCCAAAGAGGTGAGCAGGAGTCAACTTGGGAAACCATACCTCAACCATGCTGGGATGCAATGAAATTTGGTGGAAAGAACGGATTCCTTGATCTCTTTACAGGCGACAGTTCATATACAAAACAATTCAAGTACACAAATGCTCCAGATGCTGATGCTCGTGCGGTTCAAGCAACTTACTGGGCTAACCAGTGGGCAAAAGAACAAGGTAAGAGCGTAACTACAGATGTAGGTAAGGCATCAAAGATGGGTGATTATCTCCGTTATTCATTCTTTGATAAGTATTTCAGAAAGATCGGACAATCTTCTCAGGCTGGTACCGGATATGATGCAGCAACATATCTGCTTTCATGGTACTATGCATGGGGTGGTGGAGTTGAATCCAACTGGTCTTGGATAATCGGTAGCAGTCATAACCATTTCGGTTACCAGAATCCATTTGCAGCTTGGGTACTTTCAACGGATGCAGACTTCAAGCCTAAGTCATCAAATGGTGCAACAGACTGGGCAACTAGCTTGGACAGACAGCTTGAATTCTATCAGTGGTTGCAGTCATCAGAAGGTGCTATTGCCGGTGGTGCTACAAACTCATGGAACGGACGTTATGAATCACTTCCTACAGGTACTTCAACATTCTACGGAATGGGCTATGTAGAAAACCCTGTATATGCTGATCCAGGCAGTAACACTTGGTTTGGTATGCAGGTATGGTCAATGCAGCGTGTAGCTGAATTGTACTATAAGACTGGTGATGCTAGAGCTAAGAAACTCTTAGACAAATGGGCTAAATGGGTTAACAGCGAAATTAAGTTTAGTGCTGACGGAACATTCCAGATTCCTAGCACACTCGATTGGGATGGACAGCCTGATACTTGGGATAAGACTCAAGGATATACAGGAAATCCAAACTTGCATGTTACGGTTAAAAACTATGGTACTGACCTTGGTTGTGCTTCTTCACTTGCAAACGCATTGTCTTACTATGCTGCTAAATCAGGAGATGCAACTTCTAAGCTGAATGCACAGAAATTACTTGATGCTATGTGGAATAACTACAGCGATTCAAAGGGTATATCAACTGTTGAACAACGTAATGATTACCACAGATTCCTTGATCAGGAAGTTTATGTACCAGCTGGTTGGACTGGAACAATGCCTAATGGCGACGTAATCAAACCTGGTGTCAAGTTCATAGACATTCGTTCTAAGTACAAGCAGGATCCTGAATGGCAGACAATGGTTGCTGCATTGCAGGCAGGAGAGATTCCTACACAGAGATTACACCGTTTCTGGGCTCAGAGTGAATTTGCTGTTGCAAATGGTGTTTATGCAACACTCTTCATAGATGATATTCTTTTGGGTGATGTTAACGGCGACAAAACTGTTGACGCTATCGACCTTGCTATACTTAAGAAATATCTGTTAAACAGCAGTACTACAATAGTTACTGCAAATGCAGATATGAATGGTGATACTGCTATTGACGCTATTGACTATGCTCTTTTAAAGAAGGCACTCTTGTCTAATCAATAGTATTTAATGCTATAACGCATATGTAACCTTAGAGTCCGGACGGTATTTGATGTGATTAGATTATTCATTCTTGTACCGTCCGGGCTTATGAGTTACAAAGAAAATAAGAAAAAAAGGATTAAGGTAAGAACATGATCAAAAGTTCAAGCTTAAAAAGAATTAAATCACTTGTAATGGTGGCTATATTCAGTATTTCAATAATTTCAACTGCTATTGTTTCAAGTGCAGCTGATCAAATTCCTTTCCCATATGACGCAAAATATCCAAATGGAGCATACAGTTGTCTGGCGGATAGTCAATCTAGTGCGGATAGTTTAGTTCGTAGTGAATGGGAACAGTGGAAAAGTGCACATATTACATCAAACGGAGCAAAGGGCTACCGCAGGGTTCAGAGAGACGCATCTACAAGCTATGATACGGTTTCAGAAGGCCTTGGATACGGTATGCTGCTTGCAGTTTACTTTGGAGAACAACAATTATTTGACGATTTATATCACTATGTTAAATTATTTTTAAATACTAATGGACTTATGTCCTGGCATATTGACTCCAGCGGAAACATAATGGGAAAAGACAGTGTTGGTGCTGCAACAGATGCAGATGAAGATATTGCAGTATCCCTTGTGTTTGCTTACAAAAAGTGGGGAACAACTGGAGGCTTTAATTACCAATCTGAAGCTAAGACTTTCATAAGTAATATATACAATAAGATGGTAGAACCGGGAACTTATGTATTAAAGCCGGGAGATATGTGGGGAGGGTCAGATGTTACTAATCCATCATATTTTTCTCCAGCATGGTATAGAATATTTGCTGATTTTACAGGTAATTCCGGATGGGTTAATGTAGCCAATAAATGTTATGAAATAGCTGATAAAGCAAGAAACAGCAATACAGGACTAGTTCCTGATTGGTGTACGGCAAATGGTACTCAAGCTTCAGGACAAGGTTTTGATTTCTATTATGATGCAATCCGTTATCAGTGGAGAACAGCTCTTGATTACAGTTGGTACGGGACTGCAAAAGCTAAAACAAATTGCGACGCTATCTCAAACTTCTTTAAAAATATTGGGTGTGCTAACATAAAAGATGGCTACACAATATCAGGAAGTCAGATAAGTGCAAATCATACAGCTACTTTTGTAAGCTGTGCAGCAGCTGCTGCAATGACAGGGACTGACACCACATATGCGAAGAACATCTATAATGAATGTGTGAAAGTAAAAGATCAAGGTAACTACATTTATTTCGGTAATACATTAAGAATGATGGCTCTTCTGTATACTACAGGTAACTTCCCAAATCTATACAACTACACTTCTCAACCACAACCAGGTTTAAAAGGCGATGTCAATAATGATGGTGCTATAGATGCACTTGATATTGCTGCACTCAAGAGAGCTATTTTAACTCAAACAACTTCTAATATTAATTTAACAAATGCTGATATGAACAGTGACGGTAATATTGATGCCATTGATTTTGCTCAGCTAAAAGTTAAACTGCTTAGCTAAGATTTAACATTCAAAAGGAAATATGTCAAATTTAATTTTAGGGAGTGATTTAAATTGCTAAAGACTAAAAGAAAATGGACAAAAGCCATTGGTGTTGCATTATCGATCTCGGTATTGTCTTCTCTGGTATCGTTTATACCTCAAACAAACACATATGCTGCAGGAACATATAATTACGGAGAAGCACTGCAGAAATCAATAATGTTTTACGAATTCCAGCGTTCAGGTGCCCTTCCGGCTGATAAGCGTGACAACTGGAGAGGCGATTCCGGTATGAAAGACGGTTCTGATGTAGGAGTTGATCTTACAGGCGGATGGTACGATGCAGGTGATCATGTGAAGTTTAACCTACCTATGTCATATACCGCTGCAATGCTTGCATGGTCTTTATATGAGGATAAAGATGCGTATGATAAAAGCGGCCAGACCAAATATATCATGGACGATATCAAATGGGCTAATGATTACTTTATTAAATGTAATCCGACAGCTGGTGTATATTACTACCAGGTAGGAGACGGAGGCAAGGACCACTCATGGTGGGGGCCGGCGGAAGTATTGCAGATGGAAAGACCGTCTTACAAAGTAGACGCGTCTAATCCTGGTTCTGCAGTATGTGCTTCCACGGCAGCTTCTCTGGCATCTGCAGCAATAGTTTTTAAAAACAGTGATCCTACTTATGCTGAAAAGTGCATAAGTCATGCAAAAAACCTGTTTGATATGGCTGACAAAGCGAAAAGTGATGCCGGTTATACTGCTGCTTCAGGATTCTACAGCTCAGGCGGATTTTATGATGATCTTTCATGGGCTGCAGTATGGTTATATCTTGCAACAAATGACAGTACATATCTGGACAAAGCAGAATCTTATGTACCGAATTGGGGTAAAGAGCAGCAGACAGATATTATATCTTATAAGTGGGGACAGTGCTGGGATGATGTACATTATGGTGCTGAACTCCTCCTTGCAAGGCTTACTAACAAGCAGTTATATAAGGACAGTATAGAAATGAACCTTGACTTCTGGACAACCGGTGTTAACGGCACACGTGTTTCTTACACACCAAAAGGTTTGGCATGGTTATTCCAATGGGGTTCATTAAGACATGCGACAACTCAGGCGTTTTTAGCCGGTGTATATGCAGATTGGGAAGGCTGTACGCCATCAAAAGTAACTGTTTATAAGGATTTTCTCAAGAGTCAGATTGATTATGCACTTGGAAGTACCGGAAGAAGTTTTGTAGTAGGATATGGAGTAAATCCTCCACAACATCCTCATCATAGAACTGCTCACAGTTCATGGACAGATCAAATGACTTCACCAACATACCACAGGCATACTATTTATGGTGCGTTGGCAGGAGGACCTGATAATGCAGATGGCTATACTGATGAAATAAACAATTATGTCAATAATGAAATAGCCTGCGACTATAATGCCGGATTCACAGGTGCACTTGCAAAAATGTACAAGCAGTTTGGCGGAGATCCTATTCCAAACTTCAAGGCTATCGAAAAAATAACCAACGATGAAGTTATTATAAAGGCAGGTTTGAATTCAACAGGCCCTAACTATACTGAAATCAAGGCTGTTGTGTATAACCAGACTGGATGGCCTGCAAGAGTTACAGACAAGATTTCATTTAAATATTTTATGGACTTGTCTGAAATCGTAGCAGCAGGAATCGATCCATTAAGCCTTACAACCAGTTCAAATTATGCTGAAGGTAAGAATACTAAGGTTTCCGGCGTATTGCCATGGGATGTTACAAATAATATTTACTATGTAAGTGTAGATTTGACAGGAGAAAATATCTACCCAGGCGGTCAGTCTGCTTGCAGAAGAGAAGTTCAGTTCAGAATTGCAGCACCACAGGGAACAACCTATTGGAATCCTAAGAATGACTTCTCATTTAATGGTTTACCAGCCACCAGTACTGTAGATACAGTTACCAACATACCTGTTTACGATAACGGTGTAAAAGTTTTTGGTAATGAACCTGCCGGTGGAATAGAAAACCCTGATCCAGTAATCTTGTATGGCGATGTAAACAGCGATAAGAACGTAGATGCATTGGACTTGGCTGCATTGAAGAAATATTTACTTGGCGGCAGTTCCAGCATAGATGTTAAGGCTGCAGATACATACAAGGATGGTAATATTGATGCCTTAGATATGGCTACCTTGAAAAAGTATTTATTGGGAACAATTACCCAATTACCTCAGGGTTAGAAAAAGCAATTTTGAAAGTATAACATGTTTTAATGCTTACATTTATAAATGTGAGCTTTAAAAAATAAAAATTTTACTAGGAGGTAAATATGAAAAAAAGGTTAGTGAAGAAAGTTGCGATGCTTATCGCAATGGTGCTGGTTCTATCTTCTTCAATAGGACAAGCATTTGCCCTTGTTGGGGCAGGAGACATAATTCAGAACCATACCTTTGACAACAGAGTAGGTCTTCCATGGCACGTGGTTGAATCATACCCTGCAAAGGCTAGTTTTGAAATTACAAGTGACGGTAAGTACAAAATAACTGCTGAAAAGATCGGTGAAGCAGGAACTGGTGAAAGATGGGATATACAGTTCCGTCACAGAGGCCTTTCATTAGTAAACGGACATACATACACTATAAAATTTACAGTTACTGCCAGCAGAGCTTGTAAAATTTACCCTAAAATAGGTGACATGGGTGATCCATATGATGAATACTGGAATATGAATCAACAATGGCAATTCCTTGAATTGCAGGCTAATACACCTAAAACTGTAACTGCAACATTTACACAGACTAAGGGAAACAAGAGCAATGTTGAATTTGCTTTCCACCTTGCTCCAGACAAAACTACATCTGAAGCACAGAACCCTGCAAGCTTTCAACCTATAACATATACTTTTGATGACATTTATGTACAGGATCCACAGTTTGCAGGATATCCTGATCCTATTCCGGAACCAACTAATGTTGTACGCTTAAATCAGGAAGGATTCTATCCTAATTCTGATAAGATTGCAACAGTAAAAACAACTTCAACAACTCCAATCAACTGGCAGTTGGTAAATAGTGCAGGAACAGCGGTTTTAACTGGAAAATCAACAGTTAAAGGTGCTGACCATTCATCAGGTGACAATGTTCATATCATTGATTTCTCAAGTTACAAAACACTTGGTACCGGATATAAGATAGTAACAGATGTTCCGGTAACAATACCCGGTGACAATGAAAGTATGAAGTTCAATATTTCAAACGACATTTATACTCAAATGAAATATGACTCTATGAAGTATTTCTATCACAACAGAAGTGCTATTCCAATACAAATGCCATATTGTGATCAATCACAATGGGCTCGTCCTGCAGGACACACAAGCGATATACTTTCTCCAGATCCTACAAAGGATTACCAGGCTAACTACACACTTGACGTTACAGGTGGTTGGTATGATGCCGGTGACCATGGTAAGTATGTTGTTAATGGTGGTATTGCAACATGGACTGTAATGAATGCATATGAGCGTGCACTTTATTTGGGAGACACTTCAGTTGCTCCATTTAAAGACGGTTCATTGAATATACCAGAAAGTGGGAATACATATCCTGACATGCTGGATGAAGCTCGTTACAATCTTAAAACATTATTGAATATGCAGGTTCCAGCAGGAAATGAATTAGCTGGTATGGCTCATCATAAAGCTCATGACGAACGCTGGACAGCTCTTGCTACACGTCCTGACCAGGATAAAATGGATCGTTGGTTGCAGCCTCCAAGCACAGCAGCTACATTAAATCTGGCTGCTATGGCTGCACAAAGTTCACGTCTCTGGAAACAGTACGATTCTGCTTTCGCAACTAAATGTTTAACTGCAGCAGAAACTGCATGGGATGCAGCTGTAGCTCATCCTGCAATATATGCAACTATGGAACAGGGTGCCGGTGGTGGAGCATACGGAGACAACTATGTTCTGGATGACTTCTACTGGGCAGCATGTGAATTGTATGCTACTACAGGCAGTGACAAGTACTTGAACTACATAAAGAGCTCAAAGCATTACCTCGAAATGCCTACAGAATTAACAGGCGGTGAGGACAATGGAATTACAGGAGCTTTTGACTGGGGTTGTACAGCAGGTATGGGAACAATAACACTTGCACTTGTTCCTAACAAACTTCCAGCAACTGATATTGCTAAAGCTAAAGCTAATATTCAAGCTGCAGCTGATAAGTTCATATCAATAGAAAATGCACAGGGTTACGGTGTGCCAATAGAAGAAAAAGTAATTTCTTCACCATTTGATCAATCTACAGTTTCAGGTTTCCCTTGGGGATCAAACTCATTCGTAATTAATGAAGCAATAGTTATGTCATATGCTTATGAATTTAGCAAAGATGCGAACAACAAAAAGAATAATAAATATATCAATGGTGCTATAACAGCAATGGACTACATCCTTGGACGTAACCCAAATGTTCAGAGCTTTATTACCGGTTATGGTGATAACCCACTTGAAAATCCTCATCACCGTTTCTGGTCATATCAGGCAGACAACTCATTCCCACATCCACCTGCAGGATGTTTGTCAGGCGGACCTAACTCAGGATTACAGGATCCATGGGTTAAGGGTTCAGGTTGGCAGCCAGGTGTAAGAGCTCCTGAATTGTGTTTCATGGATAATATCGAATCTTGGTCAACAAACGAAATAACCATCAACTGGAATGCTCCTCTTGCATGGATGTCATCTTACCTTGCAGAAGCAGGACCAAAGATTGATAGTACTGGCGGTGGAGATCCTCAAATTGTTTTAGGAGATGTTAACGCTGACGGTAACAAGGATGCAATTGACTTCGCATATTTGAAGAAAGCTCTGTTAACTCAAGATAATTCTTCAATAAATGTTGCAAATTCTGATTTAAACAAAGATGGCGCTATTGACGCTGTTGACTTTGCATTACTTAAATCATTCTTGTTAGGAAAAATAACACTGTAATTTAGAAGTAATATATGGAACAATAGGAATGCTTTATGCCTTCCTATTGTTCCTATACTATTATAGTTTTAAGTATTTGAACGGATATGTTATTTCCTTTAATTAAAATGTCTATAGTCATTTTATAGTAATAAATATATTGAATAAACAAGGAGAAAAGCCATGAAAAAAGTAATATTGGCAATATTAATAATTGTTTGCGTGACTGCTGCAGTAATATTTGGGGTAAACCATTTTACATCTGATTCAGAAACATCAACTTCAACAATAAGCAGTACAGCTCCATCATCATCTGCTTCATCTGATACATCTGCTTCTGTATCCAAATCTTCGCCATCAAAAAGTTCAGATTCCAAATCCACTAAATCAACAGCTGCCAAGGATAGTAATGATACAAAGAGTAATCAAAAAGATAAAACTCCTGGTGGAAAGGCAGAAATATCAATCGGAAAAACAAGTGGAGCTACAGGTTCAACTGTAACAATTCCTGTAAAGCTTAACAACTTACCGGAAAAAGGTATAGGAAGCTTTAATTTTAATATTAAGTATGACACAGATGCTCTTGAAGTTGTTGAGGTTAAACCAGGTGAAATTTTTGGAAGTAACAATTCCAATTTTGATTATACAGTTATTGATACAACCGGTCTGGTCAGTTTTCTCTATACAAGCAGCAATAGTGGAAAGGATGCTGTAACTAAGCCTGGTGTTATCACAAATATCACTTTTAAAATAAAGGATAATGCTAAGAAGGGATCAATAAAAATTTCACAAGGTACTTCTGGTGCATTTGGAGACACTGCACTCAAGAAGATTAATCCTGTATTCACAGAGGGTGAGATAACAGTTAAATAACTGAATAATGCATGGAGTGTGTAAATATGGATAAAATGAAAAGAGTAAGTATATATGCCCTTATCGTTGCCATAGTAATAACCATAACTCAATTTAATTTTCAGTCCGAATGTTCTTCTGCAACAGCCGCTTTTAACTATGGAGAGGCTTTGCAGAAATCTGTTTTATTTTACGAAGCACAGAGATCAGGTTCATTATCAACATCAAATGTACCTACCAGATTATTATGGCGTGGAGATGCTCAATTAACAGACGGCCAGAAGGAAGGCTTGGACCTCACCGGAGGCTGGGTAGATGCAGGTGATAATATCAAGTTTGGTGTTACATGTGCTTATACAACGAGTTTACTCGCTTTTGGTGCTATAGAATATAAGGATGCATATGAAAAAAGCGGTCAAATGAAATGGTTTCAAAACCAGTTAAAATGGATTAATGATTATTTTATAAAGTGTCATCCCGAGCCAAATGTTTTTTGGGCTCAGGTTGGAATGACGGCAAATGATCATAACAACTGGGTTCCAATTGAAGTTACACATTTAATGAACGACAGGACAGCAATAAAACTGGATGAACAGAACCCGGGAACGGAAGTAGCAATGGGAACAGCTGCGGCAATGGCTGCTTCATCTATTGTTTTCAGAAACACCGATCCGACATATGCTGATAAGTTGCTTGAACACGCGAAGCAGTTATATGAATTCGGAGATAAATATAGAGGTGTTTTTTCTGATGTAATTGGTAAAATTGACCCCCAAGGTGCAGCTGCTTATACCTCACACAGCGGTTATAATGATGAATTGGTATGGGGCTCAATCTGGCTTTACAAGGCTATGGAAGCAAAGAATTCAGGAAGTGGATCTGAATACCTTTCAAAAGCAAAAGAATATTATAATGGAATTGGTAAAGAAGCAAATCAACAGGTTCATAAGTATAAATGGGCACACTGTTGGGACGACCAATCATTTGGATGTTATATTCTAATGTCTCAGATTGACCCTGAAAATAGTTTATACAAGGAAGATGCTGAACGTTGGTTGAATTGGTGGACTGTGGGCGGTACAGAGTATGATGCTGACGGCACCAAGATTTCTTGTACTCCGGGTGGACATGCCAAGCTGGACAGCTGGGGTTCATTCAGATACGTTTCAACAACGGCATTATTTGCTTTTGTTTATTCCGATAAACTAAGTGATACTGTAAAAAAAGCACGTTATCATGACTTTGCAGTAAAGCAAATAAATTATATCTTGGGTGATAATCCTCGTAATGCAAGCTACATGGTAGGCTTTGGTCAGAATTATCCTCAACATCCTCATCACCGTACAGCGCACAGTCCATGGGGACAAGAGATGGATAAGCCGACGGAACATCGTCACATTTTATACGGTGCACTGGTTGGGAGTGTTGATTCAACAGATGGCTTTAATGATGCCATAAGCGACTACGTAAGTAATGAAGTGGCCATAGACTATAATGCAGGTCTTACCGGGGCTTTGGCAAGAATGTATTCTGAATATGGCGGAACTCCTATTCCGGACACTAGTTTTCCATTACCTGATAAACCCTATCAGCCTAAAGATGAATGGCCAGTATTTGCCAAGACATATTTTAATGGTACAAGTGGTACCCAGTTTTCACTAAGTGTTGAAAACCGTTCGGCATGGCCTGCTCGTCCTAGTAACCAACTGAAAATTCGTTACTTCTTTACCCTTGATGCAAAGGATATAAGTGATATCAGCATTAAGGCTCCTACATGGGTTAAAGTAACAGGGCCGACAGCATGGGATACTGAGAAAAAAGTTTATTACTATACACTTGATATGTCAGGTAAAAATATCTATCCCGGTTATGGTTGGGGTTCAGGAGGACCTGAACTTGACTTTACAATAAGTTCAGCTTCCAATACATGGGATGCAACAAATGATTGGTCATATGAAAATTGGGACGCAACATATATAAACGGTACAAGAAAATATGTTCCGAATATCCCAATATATGAAGGAGATAATTTTAAGAAACTGGCCGGGAATGAACCGTCAGGTGGAAATGAAGAACCGATAATTTTACCTGGTGATATTAATAAAGATGGAAATATTGATGCATTGGACGTTGCTCTTTTAAAGAAATATTTGCTGGGTAACACCTTGGAATATGATATCTCTACAGCAGATATGAATTCCGATAAGAATATTGATGCTCTTGATTTTGCACTACTCAAGAAAACTCTTCTATCCTAATAACATACCTTTTAACATATCATATGAAATATTCAAAAATTACTGTCCATTACCCGGCAAATGTCTTTGCCGGGTAATGACAATGCTTAATGTAACGTAAAGTAACTATTCCGAATTGTTTAAATTATTAAAAATAAAAAGGGGGTATTATTTTGAATTTTAGAAAGTATGTCAGAAAGACAACAGCTTTTGCTACTGCAATGGCAGTTGTGTCATCCGTGTTTTTGGGCAGCAGTGTGTATGCCGGCTCAA
Source organism: Bacillota bacterium (assembly GCA_023436485.1). Taxonomy (GTDB): domain Bacteria; phylum Bacillota; class Clostridia; order Acetivibrionales; family DSM-1351; genus Ruminiclostridium. Next base: position 12,712 of record JAEZIU010000201.1, read on the forward strand.
CAACACCTCCTTTCAACTATGCAGAAGCATTACAGAAATCACTGTATTTTTATGATGCTGAAAAGTGCGGCCCTGGTGTAACCGGTGGCAAGATCGAATGGAGAGGTGACTGTCATGTGGAAGATTGTGAGCTTCCATTAGTTCCTATGAAAGATCATGTAGGAACAAATATGTCACAGACTTTTATTGATAAGAACAAGGCTTTTCTTGATCCTGATGGGAACGGAAGCCTTGATCTCCACGGGGGATTCCATGACGCGGGTGACCATGTTAAATTTGGTTTACCACAGGGTTATGCGATTTCAACACTGGGATGGGGATTCTATGAATTTAAGGATTCCTATACAAAAATCAATGAAGAAGATCACATGAGGGATATACTCAGGTGGGGTAATGATTATTTCCTCCGTTCCACATTTATGGATAATAACGGAGAGGTAGTTGCATTTTGTTTCCAGGTTGGTGACGGAACTGTGGATCATGCATGGTGGCAGCCACCGGAACTGAATAAAAAGTCAGAAGTACCGAGACCGGCATACTTTGCAACATCTGAGACTCCTGCCAGCGACCAATGTGGACAAGCAGCAGCTTCATTGGCAATAAACTACTTGAATTTCAAGGATTCAGATCCAACATATGCAAAGAAGTGCTTGGACACAGCAAAGGCTTTATACAGGTTTGCTGTAAAAAATCGTGGTCTGGGTGATTCAGGCGGATTCTACGGTTCTGCATATGATGAAGATGAACTGTCATGGGCAGCTGTATGGTTGAATATTGCAACAGGAGAACAATCATATATAAATGATATTACTGCTATTTCTGACGGTAAATATACCGGTTATATGAGTAAGATTATAAAATCTACTCAAGACAATTGGCAGAATATATGGGTACATTCATGGGATGTAGTATGGGGAGGCGTTTTTGCAAAACTGGCTCCAATAACAAATGATCCTATGCATTGGTACTTATTCAGGTGGAATCTTGAATATTGGTCAGGTATACCTCATGAAAATACTACTGATCAAACATTTATGGCTGCGACTCCCGGAGGATTCAAGGTTGTAAATACATGGGGTTCTGCAAGATATAATGCAGCAGCCCAGTTGTGTGCAGTTGTGTATACAAAATATAAAGACAATATGGATGTTACGGAATGGGCAAAGTCACAGATGGATTACATTCTGGGTGATAACCCTATGAATAGAAGTTATGAGGTTGGATTCTCAGATACATCTGCAAAGCATCCTCATCATCGTGCGGCACACGGCTCAAAAACTCTCAGCATGAATGATCCTGTTGAACACAGGCATACATTATGGGGCGCACTGGTAGGAGGTCCTGATTCAACTGATAGTCATAATGATGAAACTACTGACTTTGTATCCAACGAGGTTGCAATAGATTACAACGCAGGTTTTGTGGGCGCACTTGCCGGATTGTACAAGTATTATGGAGAAGGCATGGAACCATTGGCAAATTTCCCTCCAAAGGAACCGGCTTCTGATGATTTCTATGCTGAATCAAAGCTTGAACAGGAGAACACAGAAAGAACTCAGGTTACAGTTAATATTCATAATGAAACAAGCAGACCACCTCAATTTGTGGATGGTATGAAAGCAAGATATTTCTTTGACATTTCAGAAATGCTTGCGGCAGGCCAGACCATAGATGATATAACTGTTCCGGTTATGTATGACGAAGGTAAAGCCAGCGACGGTAAGGAAACAGCAATAAATGGACCATTTGTCTGGGATGCTGAAAAGGGAATATACTACGTTGAAATAGACTGGACCGGAAATGCTTTCTATGGAGACAAAGAATTCCATTTCGGATTAGTTTCAGGTCTGGACTCTAATTGGAAGTCCCACTGGGATCCAACCAATGACTGGAGCAGAAAAGATATAGGAGAGGAATATTCTATAAATCAGAATATTTCTGTATATAGGGGGGATGTAAAAGTGTATGGAAATGAACCGCCAAAAGGTACTGTAGGAACAAAACTGGGAGATCTGAACGGTGATGGAAGCGTAGATGCTCTCGACTATGCAATAATGAAAAAATACATTCTATTGCCAACAGGAGACGTTGACCTCAGCGTATGGGATATAAACCAAGACGGTGAAGTCAATGCTCTTGACCTTGCTTTATTAAAGAAGACTTTACTTGGTTAATAAAAGTCTGTTAACTCAAAAAAGTAAGGAGGATTTACTATGAAAAAAATTATTAGCTTGGCACTCACGACAGCAATGGTTTTTCTTGCAGTATTGCCGCTGCCGGCTTCGGCTGCAACTACATACAAACTTGGTGATATTGACAATGATACTCTAATCTCTGCCCTTGATTTTGCGGCTGTACAGCAGCACATACTTGGATTAAAAACATTAACGGGTGATGCATTTAAAGCAGCCGATGTCAATGCCAACGGGGAAATTGAAGCACTGGATTTAGTCGAACTAAAACAATTTCTTCTTGGCAGGATTACTAAATTCTCAGGGGAAGCACAACAACAGCCGTCTGGAGTCGGAATAACCTGGATGGACGGAAAGCCCCTGTACCCTGTTGGAGTAAACTATGCATGGTACAACTGGTCATATGAATTTTCCGATAATAACTGGACTTCCAACTTTACGAGAATAAAGAGTGATTTGGACACCATGTCAACAAAGGGAATTCATTCTCTAAGGTGGTGGGTATTCCCAGACCTTGCATATGGCCCACTGTGGTCAGGTGCAAACGAAGGAAGTCTTTGTACGGGACTCCCTGAAAAGTGGGTTGACCATATGAAGGAAACCTGCGATTATGCATACTCAAAGGGTATAAAGATTTACTGGACAATAACAAGCTTTGACTGTGCAAGAGCAGATGATTCTGTTGACCACGATGATGTCATTGATAATCCTACAGTGCTTCAAAGTTTCCTTGACAATGCCATGAAGCCTATTCTTGAAACCTTGGGTACACATCCGGGCGTACTAGGCTGGGATATTATCAATGAACCTGAATGGATTGTAAACAAAGAAGACAATGGCGAGCCAAATAATAAGGGGGAAATCTTTCCACTTTCCGCAATGAGGAACTACATAAAAACTACATGTGATTTTATACACCAGTATGCAAAGCAGCCTGTAAGCTTCGGAAGTGCAAACATGAAGTGGCTGGGTGCACAGTATGATTTATGGGACGGATTGGGACTTGATTTTTACGATTTCCACTGGTATGACTGGGCAACACCGTATTTTAACCCTGTTACAACACCAGCTTCAAGTCTCAAACTTGATAAACCGGTGATAATAGGTGAGATGATGCCTGACACCCAGAGTTCTTCACTAAAAATGACACACCAGCAGGTATTGGATGCCATTTATAAGAACGGTTATGCCGGATACATGCTATGGTCATGGAACGATGGGGCTTTTGACTGTAAGCCTTACGTTGGAAACAACTTTATTGATTTTGCAGCAGAGTATCCTGACGTAGTAAGATAAATTTAATGGAGTACTTTTAACCTGTCCGGCAGGAAACAATACTGCCGGATAAAACTAAATATTAAGGAAGGGAAGGGATAGTTTTGAAAAATAAGTTAACAAAATTAGGAGCATTGGTGATTTCTGGAGTTATGTTAACAACTTCACTAGTAAACACGGGTTCTGCATTTGCAGCAGGTACATATGATTATTCAACTGCATTAAAGGACTCAATCATTTTTTATGATGCAAACAAATGTGGTCCTCAAGCAGGAGAAAACAACGTATTTGATTGGAGAGGTGCATGTCATACAACTGATGGAAGCGATGTTGGTATAGATTTAACAGGTGGCTATCATGATGCAGGAGATCATGTTAAGTTTGGTCTGCCTCAAGGTTATTCGGCAGGAGTTTTAGGTTGGTCATTATATGAATTCAAGGATTCCTTTGATGCAACAGGAAATACTACAAAAATGTTGCAACAGCTAAAATATTTTACAGATTACTTCCTAAAATCACATCCAAACTCAACCACATTCTACTATCAGGTTGGAGAGGGAAATGCCGACCATACATATTGGGGTGCGCCCGAGGAGCAAACAGGTGACAGACCTGCTTTATACAAGGCTGACCCAAGCTCACCAGCTTCAGATATTCTGAGCGAGACATCTGCTGCACTTACGCTGATGTATCTCAATTACAAGAATATTGATTCTGCTTATGCAACAAAGTGCCTCAATGCGGCAAAGGAACTGTATGCAATGGGCAAGGCAAATCAAGGCGTTGGCAACGGTCAGTCCTTTTATCAGGCTACCAGTTTTGGCGATGACCTTGCTTGGGCAGCTACATGGTTGTATACGGCAACAAATGATAGTGCTTATATAACAGATGCTGAACAGTTTATAACCTTAGGCAATACAATGAATGAAAACAAGCTGCAAGATAAATGGACCATGTGCTGGGATGACATGTATGTTCCTGCTGCTTTAAGATTGGCCCAGATTACCGGAAAGCAGATATATAAGGATGCAGTACAATTCAATTTCAACTACTGGAAAACTCAGGTAACAACTACTCCGGGAGGATTAAAATGGCTTTCTAACTGGGGAGTTCTCAGGTATGCAGCAGCAGAATCCATGGTTATGCTTGTTTCCTGTAAGCAAAATCCTGATCAATCACTTTTGGATTTAACTAAAAAACAGGTAGACTATATTTTAGGTGATAATCCTGCCAATATGTCTTACATGATTGGTTATGGAAGCAATTGGTGTATTCATCCTCATCATAGGGCAGCAAACGGTTACACCTATGCAAACGGAGATAATGCAAAGCCGGCTCAACACTTATTGACAGGTGCTTTGGTGGGCGGACCGGATCAGAATGACAAATTCTTTGATGATGCAAACCAGTATCAGTACACAGAGGTAGCTCTTGACTATAACGCAGGTCTTGTTGGTGTACTTGCAGGGGCTGTTAAGTTCTTTGGTGGCACAATCATTATTCCTCCTGCAAAAAAAGGTGATTTGAATAATGATACATTTGTAGATGCTATTGACCTTGCACTCTGTAAAAACTATATTCTTACTCAAAACGGAAATATTGATAAAAATAATGCAGATATGAACGGTGACGGTTCCATAGATGCAATTGATTTTTCACTTATAAAGAAGGCATTGTTGGGATAAACACAGGTAAGAATGGGGGGAGAAGGCATGAAAAAAACCTTAATTTGTATTTTGGTTGTGACTGTATTGCTTGGATTTGCTACACTTGATAAATCTCAAGCGGCTTCTGATACTCTCCACGTGTTGTTAACACCCCCAGGTGACGTTAACAACAATGGTACTATTGATGCAATAGACTGTGCATTGTTAAAAAGATACCTGATAGATCAAAGTATATCGATAAATACTTCAAATGCAGATATTAATTTTGACGGAGTTATCGATTCTCTTGATTTAGCAGAACTTAAAATGTTGTTGCTTTTCCATTAATTAACTTTCCTTGCATCTTATAACGTTATTTTTTTAATTTAGAAAAAGGAGAAAAGACTATGAAAAAAAGAATAGTTTCAATGCTAATGGCATTAGCACTGGTTTCAACTATGATGTTGTCTAACCACGGTCTTACTGCATCAGCTGCAGTAGATACAAATAATGATGACTGGCTTCATTGTGTGGGCGACAAGATATATGATGTGAATGGACGTGAAGTATGGCTTACCGGTGCAAATTGGTTTGGCTTTAACTGTAGTGAAAATGTATTCCACGGCGCATGGTATGATGTTAAGAATATTCTGACAAGCGTTGCAGATAGGGGAATAGGATTTTTAAGAGTACCGATTTCAACTGAGCTCTTATACAGCTGGATGATTGGTAAACCAAATAAGGTTTCCAGTGTTACAGCCAGCAACAATCCACCATATGCGGTTACTAATCCGGATTTTTATGATCCTGCAATTGACGGAACTAAAAACAGCATGGAAATATTCGATATAATAATGAAGTATTGCAAAGAGTTGGGAATCAAGGTAATGATAGATGTACACAGCCCTGACGCCAACAACTCCGGTCACATGTATCCGTTATGGTATGGTCTTGAAACGACAACAGCAGGAATGGTTACTACAGATAAGTGGATAGACACATTGACATGGCTTGCAGACAAATATAAGAACGATGATACAATACTTGCAATAGACCTGAAAAATGAACCTCACGGAAAAAGAGGATATACTGCAGAAACACCAACTGATATAGCAAAATGGGATAACACTACAGATGAAAACAACTGGAAATATGCTGCTGAAAAATGTTCAAAAGAAATACTAGCTGTAAATCCAAAGTTGTTAATAATGATTGAAGGTATTGAGCAATATCCAAAAACTGAAAAGGGCTACACATTTGATACTCCTGATGTCTGGGGTGCTACCGGCGATGCTGCTCCATGGCACGGCGGATGGTGGGGCGGAAACTTGAGAGGCGTTAAAGACTATCCTATCGACCTAGGTTCATTAAACAGCCAGATAGTATATTCACCACATGACTACGGTCCTTCTGTATATAATCAATCATGGTTTGATAAGGATTTCACAACACAAACCTTGCTTGACGATTACTGGTATGATACATGGGCATACATTGACGATCAAAAAATTGCTCCTCTTCTTATAGGTGAATGGGGAGGATTCATGGACGGTTCTAAGAACCAGAAGTGGATGACTTTGTTAAGAGATTACATGATAGAAAACCGTATTAACCATACCTTCTGGTGCATAAATCCGAACTCAGGTGATACAGGAGGATTAATAGGAAACGATTGGTCAACATGGGATGAAGAAAAGTATGGATTACTTAAGCCGGCCTTGTGGCAGTCAGGTAGCAAGTTTATAGGACTTGATCACCAGATTCCTCTTGGTAAAAACGGAATGTCTCTCGGACAGTACTACGGAGATGGACCAATTATCGTAGTCCCTGATCCGATTCTGGGAGATGTAAACGATGACGGTAATGTTGATGCCTTGGATTTAGCTGTAATGAAGCAGTATATCCTAGGTGGAAACCTAAAAATAAGCTTAACAAATTCAGATATGAATTCAGATGGAGATATAAATGCCCTTGACTTCGCACTGTTAAAGGCAAAGGTTCTTGGTAAGTAATCAATTAATAAAATAATGATAAAAGAGGCTGCCATATTGTGGCAGCCTCTTTTATAAAAATGTTTACATAAAATAGTCTAACAAGACTACTCAGTTGTAGAAAGCCATGTCCCGCAGCCTATCAGTTGCTTTAAAAGCAAGATATATTCAGATGCAGTCTTGGATAAGTAACGGTTTTTTTTATACGCAACCGAGATATCACGTTTAGCAAAGGACGTGTTCAATTTATAGTATACGGGATGTTTCTCGTAGTTTCCAAACCTTATTAGGGTATCAGGAATAAAAGAACAGGCAATACCTGCCAGTGTCCATGAAAAAGCTGTTTCAATACGATCGGTATAGATTGTGTTTTGACGATTGAACTCAGGAATTTTGCAAAGCTCACTGGTAATAGTTTCATCGTCCTGAATAAGAACGAAATGTTCTTTTACATAAACAGACAAGTCAAGGGACTTCGCCTGAAATAAAGAAGAGTTGTCATAAATTATATCCTTGGCACTTAGCCGGAAAGCTTCCTTTCCATTATTAAAAGGACTATCAATAGGGACTGCAAGGTAAAGTTGTTCCTGAGCCAGAATTTCAGTTTGAAGCAGCTTGTTGTTTATAGAACCTGATAAAATACATAAATCCAGACGGCATTCAGTAAGAAAAGATTCCAGATTTGCTTCTTCATTTTCAACAATATGTATATCTACTCCGGGGTACTTTTTACTGAAGGCCACAATACTTTTCGGAAGCATACAGGAGGCTCTAAAGGGAATAGTGCCTATGGTAAGTTTTCCTTTATTCAGGACTGTCAGGTCAGTAAGCTCATTATCCAGTTCTGTAAGTATAGTTTGGATTTTTCGAGCAGCATTTACGTAGAGTTCTCCTGCATAAGTCAGTTTTATAGGTGTTGTACTTCTATCGAACAATTGTATGTTAAGTTCAGTTTCAAGGTTTTTAACAAATTGACTTAATGCCGGCTGAGAGATTAAAAGTTTCTGTGAAGCTTTTGAAAAGCTACTTTCGTCAGCAAGTGCAATTATGTATTCCAACTGTTGAGATGTCATATAAAAATTCTCCATAGATAAAATATTATAAGCCGTCACTTATATAATTTATACTACTATAACAATTAAATTATTTCAATAAAAATACTGGCATTATTTAGTAGTATTTTTGTAAACGCAATCAAACCTACGTCGTGTTATGTAAAGTATTAAAAAAATCGGAGTATATAAAGTATGAAAAATGCTCAAGGAAGCCATTCCCAAGTTATAGAACGTTCACTAATTAGTACAGGAAATAATTATAGAATAAAAAAGGCCATGGATAAGGCAGGAAAGGGTCAGCAGGTAACTATCGCTTACCTTGGAGGATCAATAACGGAAGGTTACAATGGTGGCCCTTATAAGTGCTTTGCAAAGTTAACCTGTGAATATTTTGCACAGAACTTTGGTAAAGGCGATAACGTAAATTATTTAAATGCAGGAATGGCAGGAACGTCTTCAATAACTGGATTAATACGGATTGAAAGAGATTTATTAATTCATAACCCGGACATTGTATTTGTAGAATTTGCTGTTAATGATACAAAGGATAAAAGAAATATGGCTGCTTTTGAAAGTCTTATACTGAGAATTTTGAGTTCAGAATCTCAACCTGCCGTTGTAATAATATTTACAATATCACAATCCGGCTTTTCCTGTCAAAATGAGATGTCACAAATAGGAAGACATTATGATTTGGCTATGATTAGCGTAAAGGATGCAATAGTACCTGAGTTTATTGAGGGAACAATGAAATGGCAGGATTATTCCGATGATTATATTCATCCGCATGAAAAAGGACACGAACTTATTACGGAGCTTATAACATACTATCTGAATAAGGTCAGTAAGGAGGTTCGGGATAATGTTTACAAAATCACACAAACTCCTGTAATCGGTAATGAGTTTGTAAACCTAAAGATGGTGGATAATACAAGTACACTGATAAACGATTTTGGGGGATTTTCTCCGGACATTACTATTAATCAGTTTCCTAATGGATGGACACATAAAGCCGGATGTAAAGGGGAAAAGTTCACTTTTAATTTATATTGTAAGAATCTGTTTATTGTGTATAAGGAATCAAAAAACACAGATACAGGTTCAGTTGATATTCATGTTGACGATATATCAGTACTTACTTTAAGTGGCTTTAACAGTTCTGGGTGGAATAACCCGGTAGCCAAACTACTATTAAATCAAGAAAGTGCTCAAAATCACAAAATAGAAATCAAAATGTCCGTTGGATCGGAAGACAAGGAATTCAGTATTCTTGCATTTGGATGCAGCTAATATATTAATCAATTAATTCGATTGTTTCGGTAAAATTGTCAATATCTTCTCCAAAGCAGTTGTCTTTTTTAGTATATGGTGAATACAAAGAAACTTTCAGAGTACCGGAACGAGGACAAAATTTTAGAAACCTTAAAAATCCATTACCTCCATTTGGGGCATTCTGGTAATCAGAGAGAATCTCCAGAACCTTTCTTGTAGTTCCATCAGAATTACAAATCATTCTGACCTTTTTATAAGCCCCATGATTATGTCCGCACAAGACCATAAAGACATTGTCATTTTTTATTACAATACTGTCAGATACTATCCTAGCTTTTTCTGTCATCTCTCCATCTTCGTCAAGATATTCATGTAAAACCAGAATAGCATTTCTGTCTGGGTACTTTTCAAGAACGCTATTTGCCCAAGTCGTTGTTTCAAGAGAAGTTTCACTACCAAAACCCAAGTATAGTATAACAAATTTATGAGAGCTAAAAGATATCAGGTCGTAGTGATTGCGGTTATCATCCATGTTGCCTCCGTACCAAGGCTTATCTATATATCGGGAAGCACCAAAATAGCTTTTAAATACACTATAATTAAGCCCATGCATCCTGACGTCATGATTACCAGCCAGCACACCATAAGGAACATTTGCATCATCAAGTTTTTTAAAGTTCCTGCTTGCAACCTCCCATTGGTTTACACAGCTAGCATTGTCAACAATATCGCCTGATACAATCAAATATCCAAAAGAGTTCCGCTTGTATTTTTTGACAAACCAGTTCCCAAGACAATCATAAATTTGAGGATAGTTTGCTGCATAGTACTGCGGGTCGGAAAGCCATACCATAGTAAAAGGCTTTTCCTTACATGAATCTTTTAATTGACCGGAAAAGAGTGATGCTTCTGCATGGAAACAGTCAAAGGACATTGAAATCAGAAAAAGTACAGTAAATATGCCCATTAATAGTCTTTTTTTCATAAAACTACCCCCTTCAGATGAAAAATTAAATTCTATAATATATAATCTGTAAATCTATTTAAAATTATTATAAAAACAATTAGTTTCCCTCCATAAAATCTTCACATAGAGATGATAAAATTGTGACAGCTAAATAAAGAAGTTTTGAAATGGAGGTAAATCTGATGCAAGAAATTCTTCAAGTAGAGGGTATGACTTGTACGGGGTGCGAAACAAGAATTGAAAATGCAATAAAAAAGCTTGATGGGATTGAAAATGTCAAAGCTATTTATAGCAGTTCTAATGTTTATGTAACCTACGATATTAATGCCGTTAATCTGAATACAATTATAGAGGCAGTTGAAAAATTGGATTATAAGGTTAAGAATAAGCCTGAAAATACTTCACAAATTGGACAGCTTTCAAACTCTCTCAGTGATAAATCAAAATTCGCGGGAGCAGGGCAAATTGCAGGAATAGCAGTGATTATACTAGCCC
>JAEZIU010000018.1 GCA_023436485.1 Bacillota bacterium
CTTGCCTGTCTTACCTTCCTAAAAAGCCTTTCCCCTCTATCTCCTCTTAAATATCTTGCACGGAGTACATTAATTGGTATCTGAAGTTCATTGCTCCATTCAAGTAATGATTGTTTCTTTTTCTTGTAGGTGTATGGATAATCCATAACCGACTTTTCCCTTTTAATCAAAGCAATTCCCCGTATTCCCTTATGATACCTATTCCTTATGGTGCTGTACTCAACTTCACATTCATCATCTCTTGACCATGCTGCAAGCGAAAGGGTTTTATTCCCAATAGTCACCATTATATTGTTACATGTGTTACCTGCACTGAATCCTTTTGGCATCCATTCGCAATTCTCAGGCATATAATTTCTGGTTTGGTCTAAACGGTTGATTTCCATTCCTTTTGAATAATTATGACCTATAGCCCATTCGTAAAACACTTCAAAGCTATTTCTCCATTCATTGCAAACGTAAACACCTTTACCTCCGTAAAATTTATATCTAGGATAATTTGGGTTATGACAGCGATGAATCAATGTTTTCCATATGTTCTTTAGTTCCTTTCGATAAGGTTTATTCGTTCTTCTTGGTCTTTTATCATTTTCAAGTAATGCCTGTCTGCCATGCTCACTTCTCTTACAACCACATGAAGAGGTACTCCCGTCCTGTAAATACTTTCCACGTTTTATATGTACTTTTCTTTCCTCTATTGGTTTATCATCATCGCACGAGCATAGGCACTTCCAATATGAATGACCATCTTCCGAATGAGAATATCCTGTTACTGTTAATCTATCGTATACGTTACCCGTTAAATCTTTTATGCTTTTATTCATGATATTTCCTCCAATCTAAACTCCTTTGACTTCTCTTCCAGAATTGATTTAATCCCCAATAAGCTGTCGAAATTCTTTATTGAAATGGGATTTATATTTCTACTGGTCAGTTCTTTTATATATTTAGTTGCTGTGCCTCTACTTAGACAGTCAATTGCTTCTGTAATATCCGCTAATGCTACCTGCTTTAAAAATGCTATAATCTTCTGCTGAGTATTAGTTTTGATATCTTTTATTTGTTTCCTGATGTTTTTAATATTATAGTAGTCACCACTCAACAAAAATTTGTATATCAAGATAGTTTCAAAGAATTCCAGTCGTGCAGTTGTGTGAAAAAAATTCACCAATTCTTTAGTACACCCAGTACGTTTACAATATTCGGTTAGCTGTTTTGACTTCACCTGTAATTCAAATCTGAGAATATTTTTCAGCACTGGGTCATTGATGCCACGTTTATTTAGTTGGGCTTGCTTATCATAAATATTTACATTGCAAAAGCCCTTACCACCTTTATAATAAACGGATTCTATTTTGGATTTATCTTCATTAAAGAAAACCCTCTTCTCCATTGAATAATATCGTTGACGAAGCTTACTCATTATGTATAGGTACTCCTGCATCTCATTTTGAGAAACATGGATATCTAGCTTATAGTCACAGCGAGAGAGAGTAAGCATATCAACATTTATTCCAAGAAATTTTACAGCCTTATTGAATTGATTTACAAATTGCTGGTAGTCTCTATTAGTAATAGTATTAAGCCCCATGAACTCATTCAGGTGAAATACCTTGAATACAATGAATTTTTTGTCTGTGAATATGTACAGCTTAATATTTTTATCTAGAGGTTCTATAATTAAATTTCTCTTATACTGATATTTGTTCAATATAGATTTAAATAATATATAGTTCTCACGATTACGTGGTTTAAATAATAAGTTTATATTGTCAATCATACTTCTAATTTTTAGTCCTTTCTGAATAATTCTATTGTCTGTAACACTGATGAATAGTACGTTTAAAGGTTATTTTACATTTAATTTTTGAACAACACTGAAAGTTAATTTAATGCAACAGAAAAATAACCCAGTTTCAGTCCCTGATTCTTTAACCCCATTTTCGTATAATTCATCCTAAAAAAGTTTCAGGGGCATTAAGCCCCTTACCATCAGTACATGGTATAATCGATTATGAATATACTGATTTTTGGGCATAGTTATCCTGTATTCAGTTGTCATATTCCTATTAAGGGAATCTGGAATTAATATTAGATAAAATTCTAGTTTTGTATTGAAATTGTTATTCAGAAATGATAATATAAATGTTGTTCAGGCAAATATATTATCAACTTAAATAAGTAATACTAATTCCCTTACATAAATGATATATGTGAGGATTTTTTGTTTTTAGGCATGACTAATAAGCTATTCTCACTCACATTATTCATTTTGTTTATTATTAAACCCTCCTTTCTGCTTATACTATAGTTATTTAGTTTAAATTCCTTATCTTATACTGGCTCAGCCCCCTCGTAGTTATTCTGTTATCTTGACCAATAATTTAATGTTAAGATAAAAATTGTGTTAATAGCACTTATATATACATTATTTATATGCTAATCGTTTTTTGTCAAGTTTTATTGCTAACACTTTAAATATAAACTAAATAATACTAGCAGTTACAGAATGTATTTCTCTAAAAACCTCTGCTGTTATAAATGCATCATCTATAGCACAATGAAATTGTTTATCAGTATGTATATTTAGCTCTTCAATAGCTTTCTTTAAACCAACTTTTCTATCCTTGTTAAAAACTTGTTGAATATCTAGTTTGGAACAATTATCAAAAAACTCAGACTTAATTCCATGATATCTTATATTACTTTTCAAAACTTTAATATCAATATCATCCCAAGTACATAAAATAGCATTTGATACCTGTGTCGCCCATCTTTCAAAAGTGATAAACACATCCTTAAAGAGTAAACCCTCTGAATCTAAGATATTTCTGTCTATTTTAGTTAACTCAGATACATGAGGTCTTAAATCGAAATATATTTGAGGTTTAATATAGCAGTGGAATTTCTTCTTAACTTTTAACTTATGATTTAGCATTACTGCTCCGAGTTCAATAATTTCGGTAGGTCTTTTTTTAAATTTATTATATAAGGTTTTAGCATAAGCTTTATTTTGGAAACGATATCCTTGGTTAAACTCTAAATCTAAGATGATATAATTGTTTCTGTTAAAATATTTTTTAAGATAATTAATCATCATTATACCCCTTTCCTTTTGTTGAATATAAATTTTTTATTCAATGATGCCCCTAGATAATCGTCATATCGGGCAATTTAACAGCGTTGGGAATCTCCTGAGTTGGTGATTCCACATAACCGTAGAATTACATAGTCATAACAACATGAGTATTTATGAAAGCTTCATTTGCAACCTTTACAGCTTGACGATGTTTACCTACACAACCTTTCGGCACATCTTTCATAATAAATAAGGAATCTATATAGCAATAGCAATTACAATCAGATAACTCAATATTCATTGAAGGCTTCCTTTTATTCATGTCATAACTATTTGCATAAACAACCTGCCAATCGAGTTCCTTTGGCAAATTTGCTATATCTCTTAATTTTCTCAGCATATTATATTGAGCTTCTGCGGTTTGTTTGCATCTATGCCAGTTGTCATTACTTACATGATAAACCCATTCCCATCCATTACGTGGTTTTAAATCCTTCTGAATCATATAAAGTTTACCGCCAAAATTTCCAAGAGTATCCACTATGTAATAGCCATAATTTTTAGGATTTATGTACATACCACCACGCCATTGAAGAACTGCTGAATAAAAATCATTCCACTCCTTATCCCCTATTGTCAAATCATTTTCAACCAAATACGTTAATACCTGCTCTTGCCTGAAGATATTGTTCTTTTGATGTGTTTGGTTATAAATCTCTATAAAAAGACCTTCAATATCTTTATCAGGAAACTGCATTTTGAGTTTTTCTATGTATGTTTTTACACGAGGTTTTAAATTAATTTCTGATATACTCTTTTTATTATCATGTATTTCAACTCTGCTTCTATCTAGCCAACCGAAATAGTTTGTTTCATTCATCTTAAATACAAACTTCATAATAATCCACGATACACTTAAATCATCTTTCCTAAGTGAGATTTTTTGCTCTTCGATAGTTTCAAATAATTTTCCCCAAGCATCTGGGAAGGTGAACATAAATTCCAGTTCTTCGACTTCATCAATTCTAAAGTCATTATAACCTGAGAATTTTACATGACTATTACCTGTTTTAGTGAAACCTTGTTTTGCAAATAAATTGGTAACTTCACTCATAATTTCGCTTACATCTTCATTCTGAACATTTGTCATTTTATAATCCCCCTTATTCGGCTGAGCAGTTTCGTTATGTATTTATGTATATAATCTACTACTTCACGTAGATGTTGTCAATAGGTTTTCTACAGCTTATAAGATATTTTCTTTGACTTTGTGTATATACAATACTATAATAGTAAAATAAATATTGATGGGAGAGATTAATATGTCATTTTCTTATAAACCATTGTTTAAATTGTTGATTGATAGAAATATGAGTGCAGAAACTTTACGAAGTGCTTTAGGATTCTCATTTTCTACTATGAGTAAAATGAAAAAGGGTGAATATGTATCTATGGAAGTCATAGATAAAATTTGCAATTATCTACACTGTACTGTCCAAGATATATTAGAACATGTTCCAGATGCAGAAAAAGAAGCCCATTAAAGGCTTCTTTCTTTGTTTATTTTCTATTTACTTTTTGTAAATATTATCTGTCTACTATTATGACACTTTGATAGTATCCAACTATGACAATATGATAGCAGTCCTAACTACGAGAAATTTTATGTTTTCACTCACTATTATTTTACATATTTAATTATTTATTGGATAAAACGATAGCAAAATCTATCAAAAAGTAGCCTTTAATACGAATCTATACTATCGATTTTCGCAGTATTTACAAACTCTCTCGTTTTATTATGACAGAATAATGGTACATCACATTAATTATTATGAAATCTGATAGTGCCTAAGAATTTAACTACTATTAACACTTTGATTACTAAATTACGCAGTCCCCCATTAAAATTACGCAACTAAAAATTACATTACCCTGAAACCGATTAAAATTACACAGATAACCCCTTATTTTACACAAATGTTTTGACTAAAAATAGCCCTATGAATTTAGAACAAAATTAATACTACTAATTCGTTAAACAATCATATCGTGCGGCAAACAAATTTGAATTTTTCACCGATTGCGTAAAATCTCTACACCTATCAGATAAAATACATTACTAACATGGATTTATCATCTGAAATACGATACAAATTTTTAAATTAGATTGAAATAACTCATTTTGGTTCTATATTTATAGTGATATTAGTGTTTGTATCGTAATTTACCGATAAATATGATTTGTATAGTAATATAAATGATACTCGGAATTTCGAAACCTATTTTTCTGTATGTTTGGATATAAACCTCTTAATATATAGCTCCTCACCTCCAAAACCCCTTATTGAATCAGAGGATATTTTAGGGAGTAAATATGGCTAATTCTCTCTGGTCATGTCTTAATCGAGCCGAAAAAAGCAAATAGAAAACGCCCTCCGTGATGGAAAGCGTTGTATTGGCTATTTAATACTTTTTTGTTTCATATTATGTATGGTAGTAATAGAACAACCAAGTATCAATACTATTGAAAAATATATAGAACCATATAGGAATGTTATTAATCCGCTAGCAAGAATGCTTCCTAGAATATGTTGAATGTCCTTTGTCCATTCAGGTGCTGATATATAAGAATACAATGTCTTACAAAACCAATATCCATAAATTAATATACCAGATATCCACAATATTTTTGACTGATATTTTTTAATTAAGTTATACATTTTTTATTCCTCAGTAATCATTATTTTGCTTTATTTTACAATAATTAGATAAATGTATTAATAATTTTTATAAAAGCCAAGAATGATAGTTGTTAGATATAGTTTCAGCATTGTTACTTCTTATTTTTTAATTTATATGGATGTACCTAGAGCCAATCTGCCCCGTCTTTTTGCTTATTTATTCTTACTGAAAATTCACCCAGTTTCTTTGTTGCTATAATATTATAATTACCATACGTTTTTTCACTTAATTCTATTGGTAGATTCGAGCCTTCAGCAAATCCCATATCATAGAAATCAGTGATATATCTTTCTACCGTTCCATAATCTAAATCATCTATTTTGCAACTCAAGCTATCCATTTATTCTTCTCTAGAAAATCTATAATTAATAATTTTGCTATAACCTATGGTCTTCCACCTCGACACATCTACATTAATAATTTTATGATTTTAATGGTTCAGTTCTGATAATTTCAAATCCCATATCTGCTCTAATTTCTCCAAGATTTCTCTTACAATTAGGGCAATAGACGTCTTCATGATCTGAATATCCTCTTTGTATTTTAGAAGAAATAATTATTCTTAATCCACAATCAGTACAATCTTTATAATTTAATTCTCTCTCAAAACCATCAATATTCATTTTAGCCTCCCACACAATCAATATTTGACTTAATTGTACAACCAATTGCTGGAAGTATCAAGATTAGCTGCATATTAAAATACCTGCTACAAACCCCTGAAATCGTTTTCGCATTTAAGTCACTTCCTTTTTAATAAAGTTCCGCTGAGAATAATTTCTTTAGAGTTTTAGATTGCTGAACGATTTTCCTAGTTCTTCACTAGTTGAGTCTTGTCCATACTCTATTTTATAAATTAATTCTGAAATCATCTTCTTTAATTGTTCAATATTTGTTGAGAGATATCCATCCATCTGTGCTTTTGAAAGCTCATAAATCCTACCATCCTCCAACTTCTGCAGCTTATTTCTAATATCCAAAATCTCATGCCTATACCTTTGTGAAACATCAACCTTTTTCTCGCTCATAGCAGCACCTCTTTAGTAAATATTTTACTTTATTGTATCCATTTTACATATATTATTCAATTAAACATTACTATTTTTAAGGTTTTTTCGGAGTCGCTCGTACAGTAACCAATTTAGGTGTGCAGATGTGCAATACCATTATATGGGGATAGTTGTCATCAAACAGTTGTAAAATACCCCGCTCCCCAATTTATAAAATAAACAAAGCAGGGTATTTAATCCTGCTCTTGGTTTACTTTATGTTGTAGAATTAATTTATCCAATGTTGGTCTGGTGATTTTTAATTCCTTTGCAAGCTGAACCTTGCTTACCTCTCTACTCATGTATCTTTTATAATGTTTATCGAAATCCTTAACTTGGACTTCCTTCCTACCTTTAAATTTGCCTTCACTTTTAGCAATGGCAATACCTTCTCTTTGTCTCTCCAATAAGTTTTGCCTTTCAAATTCATTTATTGCACCTACCATAGTAAGCATCAATTTTCCTGTAGGAGTAGCTGTATCAATATTCTCTTTATTACTTACAAGATGTATTCCTTTAATTTGTAGTTTTTCAACTAAATCTAATAAATCTTTTGTACTCCTTGCAAGCCTTGAGAAGTCATGAATAAAAATCGTATCCCCTTCTCTTGCAAAGTCTAGCATTGCTTTTAACTGAGGTCTGTTTGTATCTTTTGCCGATACTTTCTCAGTAAACCATTTATCTATGTTGTATTTCTTTAATCCCTCGACCTGCCTTGCTTCATTCTGTTCAATTGTAGATACTCTTACATAGGCTATATTCATATATCCACTTCCTTTTTTCGCTATATTATGGATATAGTATACGCATACGTAAATTTAAAGTCAATAACTAAATTTACATTTTGTAAATTAATTTGTTTTACAAATTTATTTTTACAAAATTTACTCGCACCAATATGTAAATCTAAAGTCTACTCTAATTTTACATCATTAAGTAAGTACTTCAGTCTCATAATGTATACTTTTTGAGACTACTTATTTTACTCTTGCAGGTTGTTTAAGTGGCTTAAAGCCTCTTCTACTTCATCTCTCGGTAAATTGCCATTTGATAATTCTTCATCGCTTCTAGATAATAGGTTTTTATAAAAATCTATCCCCATAGCGACAATCTCACTACTGTATTGTTTCTCTTCTAATAGTTCATACAAGACATCTTCAGCTTTGCCATATTTACCTATTCTCCCATAGAATTTGAGAACTAATAATTTTACTTTATACTCTAATGTAATAGTTTCCGCTATTCTTTTCTCTATAGTTTTGGCTTCTAAAAAGGAATGCTTCTCATTATTTATAAATTCAGCTAGTATCTTATACAAATCATGTTCAGCTTCAACTTCATCATTATCTATAGTCTGATGACATTTATTCTGGTTGTTGACAACAACTGCTGTTCCGACTGCCGATACCATAAACATCTGTTTTCCTTTCCCAGATATTTCATCATAATCAAGAGATGCCCCTACTATTGCATTTGCTTGTTTAAATGTTGCCTCTTCTTCTAGTAATTTTAAAACTTCATCGTTTATACTCTTAAGCTGTTTTTGATATGTTCCTGACTTTCCTCCAACTAAATCAGACACTCCTGCGAACATATCACTAAAAAAACCTGTACCAGTAACTACTCTTGCAGTAATTAATCCTTTATACTCTATAATTTTATTGCCTTCTAAAATTGGTGTTGATGTAATAAGCATATCATTTATCTTTTAACCTCCATATTTACATTTTATCTAGTAATACTTTTTTCTTGTCTGAGAATTCTTGTTCAGTTAATATGCCTTCATCTTTGAGCTTTGCAAGTTCTCTAATTTGGTCTAGTATAGTTTTAGCTTTTTCTTTATTCTTTACTGATTGAACCAAAGAACTTGTTTTAATAGCCGATACAACATTGTAATCTTTCTGTGGAATTAAATCTAATAATGTCTGATAATCCTTATACTCCAAAAATATACTTTTCCTCACTTTATTTCCATCAAAAAAGTTTAAATAAGTTTCTCTAGTATCATGAGTAATTAATTCAGATTTTATTTCTACCACCTTTTTTTTACTTCCAATTACAGCTCCCGCTCCTCCTGCAATTACACCACCAACTACCGCTCCTTTAACTGAGCTTCCTCCTCCGCCACCAGAAATCTTATTTTCCCTATAAATCTCTCCTTGGGTATAATAGTATTCTATTTCACCCAAGCATATTGATGAAACAGATATACTTTTAACTTTTCTTAATAAATCCTCTGGTCTGTCGCTATTTAGTTCAATTTTTGGAAACAAATTCAGGTTATCATTATTAATCCAAACATACCATTTACCATTTGGAAAGCATTTAGTCTTATTTGTTATTGTAATAACTTTCTTATTGTCAGGTAAATTATATTGCTTAATTTTTTTATTTAGAATTCCAACACATTTTGAGGATATTTCGTCATTTTCATTTTCTATATAAGAGCTTAAAACACTTTCACCCTGTTTTATTAATTTGTGTAGATTTTTGCCAAAATTAAATGCTAATATAAGCAATATAATTCCACTTATAATTGAACCAACTCCAAAAAAAGCTTGAAATCCACCATCTTCGGTTAATGTCGCTATACTAATAATTCCAATAACAAGTACGATTAACCCTACAGCAATAAAACCAAATGAAATACCTTCACTTCTTTTAATTTTTTGTTTTAAATAACCTATATCTAAAAAAGTACTTTTGAATCCACAATTACAGAAATAATCTTCTTTAAAACGGGTAATACCATCTAATAAATCTTTATTTACAGCTTTTACATTTTTGCAATTTGGACATGCGATTGAAATAGCTTTTTTTGATTCCCCAAGAAAAATAAAATCACTTAACACAGTACCACCCTCATTATGGTATATTTTAACTATATTGTATATTAATTACTATAATATTTCAATAATATGCCGAATATGAGATACTCGGATACTACATCGGATGAACTCGCTAATATCATGGGTTTGGACTTATTCACTCAATTAAGCTTATTTTAAAACTTTCTATAATGCAGTTATACCAGTACTTTCAATCCTATTCAAAATAATCATATCGAATCGTTCAGTAACAAGAATATGTGTTTAGATGTGATAATTGATAATTATTATCATTTAATTAATATTGAATATAATATAAAATAATGTAAATAATTACAATTAATTGCGAATTTATTCAGAGTGAAAGAGGTATTATCATGGGTGTATTCAATAAGAAAGAAACTTTTACAATTGGTGATAAAAGTCGGATTTATAATAATCAAACCATAATGGATTTCATATATGATTTTGGAAAACAATTTAATTTAGAAATATTAAATATTGAGGCATCTTCTTTAGAAAGAAAATTCAATATTCATTACTTGTATTATAAAGAAAGTATTCAAAAGGATACAATTATAGAAATTAGTGATTATGATGCAACATTAAAATATATGTTGGAAACTAAAGGTATTGATGAGTTAAGTTTTAGAAATAATTATAAAAATCAAACTGAATTTATACAAAAATATTTATAAATCTGCTATTTATTAAATTTATACTTTAAGGAGGAAAATGATATGGAACAGTTATATACATGGGGTGGAAAGAATTTTGGTTATAAAGATGGTAGCGATTTATATTCAAATAGTGGTAGACATGTTGGCAGATTTCAAGGAAATGAGATATATTCTCCTCAAGGATATTATATTGGAGAATTATATAATGGAAAGCTAATAACTAATACTTTAAAAAAACAAAATACAGCATCAAGTTATGTTCAAAGTACATCTAGGGTAGGATATGTAAGTAGTGTAGGCTATGTTGGTTCAGTTATGATGTCAGGCTATGAAGATTTCCCAGATTTTGAATAAAACTTTCAAAAATAATCTTGTAAAATTATTACCTTTATTTGATAACCATTCAAACCTCATATCGATGTCTTCTCGGTATAACACAGCGACATCAATAATCAGACTATATTAGTACTCTTTACAATGCGGTAATATCAATGCTTATAATTCATATGAAATACAGAGGCTTCGTATCATCTAGTAACATTGATATAAGGATAAATGTGATAGATGATAATTATTAGTAGACATTTGATTATATTTTTAAATAATACAGGAAATAGGAAATACTTCAATTAATCTAATTGCAATTTTATTCACTGGAAAAGAAAGTGGGGTATAAAAGATGACACCATTAAGTACAGAGATTGAAAGTTTGGGATATCATACAGTTGAGAGAGCAATATCAAACTATTTCGATTTGGGTATGGTTAATAGTTCTGAGTTCCCTCCAGTATTATGTGAAAACGAATCAGGAACATATTTTATTGATGGTACTAGACGATATGGTGATTTTAATATAAGAATCGCTAAACAAACTAATGGAAAGTACTGGTTATATGCTTCAGCACACAATATAAAGAAGCATAGGTGAAACTATGATTTTAAGGGAGCCAATGGCTTATGAGAATTGAAAAAATAGAGAACACACCTTATGATGATTTAGTACGGATATATGATTTTGATTTTGATACATCTGATAAAGTATTTGATTTTAATTTTACTCATAATACTTGTCATGAATTAGCCGCTAATATTTGTGCTTTAGAGGCATTTAAAGATGATTTAAATTCAGATTATTTTGAATATTGTAAAAGGGAAGATTTTGATTTATGTATCAGAGCTTACATAGGTTTAAAGAATCATATTACAATCAGTAATTTACCACTATTATTACAGCACAAATGTGGTCATTACGGTTTTGTAGATGGTCAACATAGAATCTGCGTAGCAATAAAAAAACATCTATTATTAGATATTAATTTTCATACCAATATTGAGGATTATATCTGTGATAAATGCAAGAATTTAAAATAAAAATTTTAATAAATAAAAGCCTCGTAAAGGCTTAAATAAAGGGTTTGAATAATTAAAATGTAGTTAAATATATAATTTATCATACATTTAATATATACACATATATATTTGTATGAGGTGAATAATTATGAAAGAGCCTAGTAATAACCTAACAAGGTTCGTAAGGGAATCTACAAAACAATCAAAAAAAGCATTTGGTAAATATGGAGCAATAGTTCAAGCTATTAACGAGAATACAAATGAACTAAAACGGCTTATTGAAGAAATCCAGAAACAACAGAAATGACTAAAGGCAGTTGTTCTACTGCCTTTTATCATAATTTATTTATGAGTCATTACATCCGCAATTTTACTTATAGCCTTCTTATGTGTTGTATCAAACATATGTGTATATATTTGGCTTGTAGTGCTTACCTGTGAGTGTCCTAAAGCCTTGCTAATGTCATACAAATTCGTTCCTAGTTCATTAGCTATACTTGCAAAAGTATGTCTTAAATCGTGTAATCTGAGAGAAGGAAGCTTATTATCATCTATAATTTTCTTGAATAAATCACTTAAATAATTGGGTCTGTACGGTTTTCCATTTTCCCATGCCATTATATACCCCTCATCATTATAAGCCTCTCCTAATAGCTTTTTTTGCTCTTCTTGTGTGGTTTTAATAGACGTAAGAAGGTTTATTATTTCATCCGGTGCATATAGTGTTCTATGGGAAGAGCTATTTTTAGTACCCTTTTCAACTGTTTTTTTACCTGCCTGTGTCCTTGCTTCTGCTATGGTTATTAATTTATTTTCCAAATCGATGTTATCCCATTTAAGTCCTGCAATTTCTTCCCTTCTCAAGCCCAATATTCCTGCAAGCTTTACCACGATTTCCATACGGTCACTTTCAACAATAGTAAATAAAGTTTTTAACTGCTCCACATTATAAAAATTCTTTTCATTCTTTTGTACCTTTATTGGAGGCACTTTATTAAGAGGATTTTTAAGAATTTTTTCTTCATCTACAGCGGTTTTTAATGTGTCCTTTAAAAGGTCATAATGTTTTCTAATTGTATTTTGGCTTAATTTTTCATCAAGCTTTCCCTTAAAATATTTATTTAATATAGTCGGATTTAATTCTTGAAGTTTATAGTTACCCAGTTTAGGTATGAGATGATTATTTATTATATTTCTATATCCGTATAAAGTTGTTTCTTCACATTTAATAGCTTTAATATCGTCTAGCCAATATGTAAGCCAATTCTCAAATGTCAGAACTGAAGGAAATACCAGATTTTGTTTTACCTTATCCGCTTCAAAATTCTTTAATGCCGTCTGAGCATCCTTTTTCTTTTCAAATGTCTTAGTTGTTTTTACCCTCTTCCCTGTACTATCCTTACCATAGTCCATAGTGACATAATAGAGCTTCTTGACATCATCATAAGAAATATTCCTCTCGATAGCTTTCCTTGCCATAATATCACCGTTCCTTTGTCTACCCAACAAATATTTCAGTAATATTTTAGCATTGGTTTTTACATTTGTCCACCTATGCGTATACCTAGAATATGTAGATATGACAAAAGCCGCTTTATCAGCGGCTTTCATTGGTGGAGGCGAGGGGAGTCGAACCCCTGTCCGAAACCATATCCTCAAGAACTTCTACGGGTGTAGCCTGTAATTTGTGCAAAATCACGTTTCCCTTGCGGGACGATGATCTTGCGTTTCCCTAGGTTGTTCCCCTACAAGCAAGGTAGCAACTTCGGTAGCCTTTAAATTCCGACTCGACTCAAGGCTACTACCGAATCAGTGCTAGCATTTAACCTTCCTATGCAAAAGGCCTGACTTAATGACGCCAGCGACCCAAGGTGCAGAAACCCCGGACTGACGGATTAGCAGCTATTAAGCTGCTAACGCGTAATTTAAATTATCGTTTTTAGCGTTTAATTTATGTTTCTCGTTTTTTAAGAGGCCCACGAGAATCCTCTACCCGCTTATCAAGTCTCAACAATCCCGTCGAAACCATTACGCCCCCATATATAAAATATTATAGAGTCAAAAAATATTGACCTATAAATAAATTGTAACAGATTATTTTAACAAATTAAAGGCGAATAAACTAAGCTTTTAAATAAATATTAAATTATCAATAATCAGACTATTATGATATCATCTGATATGCAGAACTACAACCTCTGGTTTATGGTAAATTTACATGTATTACCTAAGCTGTTCTTTCAACTTTCTGTCAATTTCTCTTTTAGCATCTCGAGCTGCAATATCATCTCTTTTGTCGTACAATTTTTTACCGCGTGCAACGCCCAGCTCTATTTTAACCATACCATGTTTTAAGTATGCCTGAATAGGTACTAACGTAAAACCCTTTTGTTGAGTCAGCCCTATAAGCCTGTTTATTTCAGACTTGTGCAAAAGCAGCTTTCTATCACGCAAAGGATCCTTGTTAAAAATATTACCTTGTTCATAAGGGCTTATATGCATCCCACTTAGGATAACTTCACCATCAACTATAGAAGCGTAGCTTTCCTTTAAATTGAGCTTACCTTGTCTGACAGACTTTACCTCTGTTCCTGACAGCACAATGCCTGCCTCTAACGCTTCTTCGATAAAGTAATCATGTCTAGCTTTTTTATTTTGAGCAACAATCTTAACTGCTTCCTTAACCATTTTCTTACCGCCCACTGCTAATTTTAATTAATACTTATTCTCACAGGATAAAAATAACCCTTTTGTTAAAGGGCTTCTTGTAAAAAATATTTTTTGACTAAAGATAATTATAACATTGCAATGACATAAAGGTCAAGTTTTCTGGAATTCCCTTAACTTATCCAGTAACTCATATGGAACCTTGAGACCGCCTCTGCCGCACCCCAACTCAATCCTAGGCTTAAAATCTCCGTGAAAATCGCTGCCACCGGTCACAACCAATTCATGCTTAATAGCAAGTCTTAGAAAATTTCCAGTATCCTCTTTAGTATTTTCACTATAATAAGCTTCTATACCTGCAAGACCATATCCTTTCAACTCTTCCAGCAACTTATCCATCTCATTATAATTTTTTCTTAAAAACACAGGATGGGCAATAACAGGTATACCCCCCGCTTTTCTTATGGCCTTAATTCCATCCACAGGCTCAAGCTCAAACCTCTGAAAATATGCAAGACCTTCTTTACTCAAATAAATGTCAAAGGCTTCGTCTATGGTTTTTACATACCCCTTCGCCACCAGTACCCTTGCTATATGGGGACGCCCGGTGATATCACCCATTGCAACGTTCCTTACATCATCTTCTGTTATTTCAATACCCAACTCGTTAAGTCTGTTTATTATTTTCCTGTTTCTCTCTTGTCTGCCCTTCTTTACAACCGATAATTCCGAACGTATATTTAAGTATTTATCACCATCCGGAAACAAACCTAAAATATGCATTTCAGGTTTATATCTTACGCTGATTTCTATCCCGGGTATAACTTCAACACCTGACCGCTTTCCTTCCTTGATAGCCTCTTCGATGCCATCCACAGTATCATGATCGGTTAACGCTATTGCAGAAAGGCCTATAGCCTTTGCATGGCGAACAAGTTCTTCAGGGCTCATACTTCCATCTGATGCTGTACTATGCGTATGCAAATCTATAATTTTTTCCATCCAATCATCTCCGTGTCAAAGTAATGGGGATATACCGTTTAGTGTTTCCTTTAATTACAAATATATTAACTAAACCTGCCAATATCTTTCTTCCATACATATTGCCGGTGGAAAAACACCGTTATAAATCATCTGTAGAATACTATCCATTTTTTTCAGAGAACTACACGCCTGTTCCTGGGTTATCAGTCCTTTTTCAAGTGCTACCGCAAGCTCGTCGGCATCAAGTACTTTCATAGTCCCATCGGGCATAAGCTTCACGTCCAGAAGCAAATCTATCAACGTAAACCTGTCTTTATCACTATCATAATCAACATTAATGATATCACAATACCAATACGCAAACCTTTTATCGGCGTCATAGAAACGGCTGATCTTAATACCTTCTTTCAAAAAAGTATAAGAAATTCCACCGGAAATATCCTTTCTTGGCTTAATTGCCTGCCATCT
This sequence comes from Bacillota bacterium, assembly GCA_023436485.1. GTDB lineage: Bacteria > Bacillota > Clostridia > Acetivibrionales > DSM-1351 > Ruminiclostridium. Next base: position 15,851 of record JAEZIU010000018.1, read on the forward strand.
TGTGATTAATAAGTCCTCATCTCTGTATAAAAGCTCATCACTTGAAATATCAACAGTCTCAAATGGAATATATCTGGTACGAAATATGCTTGGCTTATTCATTTTATCTCCTAAAATTTTTCAAAAAATTCTTATGGTTATTATACATTACAAATACTTATTTTTGAAGTATCTATATGATTATATATTTAATGTATTTCCCATTTTATCACTATTCTAACAGTTAATGTTATAATGTAGTAAATATTTTATTTTCGAGCAGTTCCGGCTCACGGAGGTTTAGTTTATGACGCACAAAAAATGCTGTAAAAGCTGTGAGAGAGGGCTATCCCTACATCTGACAAATGATATACTGTGTAAATACCACGGGGTTGTCACGCCGGACTACGTTTGTTTCAGATTTAAGGAGAGTATGCGTTCAACATCCTCAAAAGAGGTTAGCTTTAAATGTATTCACTGTGAAAATTTCATTGTACATATTGACTCTCCAAATGAAAATGTAGGCCGATGCAAGCTTTTCTCCGAAAGAAATTTTGATGGTACAGTGAGAAATGCTTGTTCCAAATTCAGTAAAAATTTTCTAATATCATAACGCATTGTATAATTATCAAAATGTCTGTTAAATGTTAATACATTTTTACCGATATAGTTAATGTAGTTTATGCTTACAAATGAAATGAAGCAGGTGAATATATGAGTATTGATATAGATGCAATTTTTAAACAAAAACTTGCAGAGATAGAAAGCAGGCTGGCCGGTATTCCCGGAATGAATACGGGAAGCTCCGGTAACTCGGATATACCTTTCCAGAAGTATCTTGATAACGTGACTCAATCAGGTTTACCGGGTTCTCTCAGCGGACTTGAGGATAATTCAACACAGGATACGTCTCTGACAGATATTCTTGGGCAGATTGATAACAGTAATACCGGCAATATTCTTAAAGCACGAAAGGCTCTGGCTGATTCCAAAGCCTATATCCCTACTGACACAACTGAGTTGATGAATCTTATCAATTCATGTATAGACAATGCCTCGGCAAAGTACGGAGTAGACAAAGAATTAATTAGAGCAGTCATTAAGCAAGAATCCTCCTTTGACCCTACTGCTATTTCTAATGCAGGAGCAGAAGGCTTAATGCAACTGATGCCCGGCACCGCAGATGGACTTGGCATAAAGGACCCCTTTGATATTGCACAAAACATTGACGGTGGAACCAGTTATTTAAAAAACCAGTTGGAAAGATTCAATGGAAACATAAGTCTTGCCTTGGCAGCATATAATGCCGGCCCAAACAGTGTGGACAAGTACGGTGGCATTCCACCCTATACAGAAACCCAGAATTATGTAAAAAATGTCACAGAATATTTTAATCAGTATAAAATGTCAACAAGCAGGTAATCACCTGCTTGTATTTTATTTCTAGCTATTACATTTCCTGAATTTTAGAACAGTTAACCACAAACTT
>JAEZIU010000132.1 GCA_023436485.1 Bacillota bacterium
CAAAATCCCTAAGCATAGGTTTATCAATTCCAATGTTACATACCATTAAAATCTATTAGTGGTACATTGCTTGAATTATTCATGTCTATATCTTTTTTATGTTTCAGTGGTCATGCTCATCATCGTAAAACCTAGAAGTATCCATTAATATTTCCCAAAAGAAGGTAGCTTCAAGATTCCTAGCTATTTGATTTGCCATACACCACGCCAGTACAAATAGTTTCTGCAGCCCTGATATTCCTTAATGGCTTTCCATATAACTATGCATCAGATTGTGCTTTAAAACAGCGATTAATAGTAATTTTAGATGAATTTGTCATAATGGCACCAATATACTCTAGAAGCAACCCTTTTTCACCGATTTCTACATCATCGAGATGCAAATTAATACTTAATGCTATCTTTTCAATTTGCCTGTATTCTCCTTTTGCATCACTTAAAAGAAAAATCCCAATTAAATAGTCTTTTTCCATAATTGACTCGTATACTTCATGACAGCCCGTCATCGTAAAAGGCAAACCATCAATTTTAATCTTACGAAATTCAACTGAGGTACGATCATCATAATCTCCATAAATAATCGCATCATCAATTGAGTTTATTTTATTTACATGCTTTACAAATTCAGGATCAATAGATACCTGTATAAGATCTTCATCAAAAACAATTACAATGGTATCAGGAAGAGCAATTTCTTCATCACCTATATAAACAATTACCTCTAAGATTTCTCTTATCTGGCTCCCTATCCAAGGAACTAACAAATTCTCCATATAATATCTCCAGCAATATCTTATAGTATAAAAATTTACTTTGCTTTAGCAGATTTCCTTTTCCAAAAACTAACCCAAGTACTATTTATTATAACACTTCCATTATTCTATTGGAATTACTGGTTCTCGGTATTCCGCTTTATTCCGCATCATTATATATATAATATTAACAAGCTTTCTCATGATACATTTGATTGACTGCTTTTTTGTTTTTCCCTCAGAGAGTTTCTTTTTGTAATACTCATAAAAGTAAGCATTTGTAGGCTTTTCTTTTGGATTACTCAGCACCGAGACAGCTATTTGGAAGAATATTTGATATAGATTCCTGTTACCAAGTTTGTTGCTGAAATTCTTGTTTGTCTGGCCTGTAGAATATCTCATTGGTGAAATTCCTGCATATGCAGCCAGGGCATCAGCATTGGGAAACCTTGATATATCACCGATTTCAGCTATGATTCCGGCTGCTGTCACAGTGTTTATTCCCTTCATACTTTCAAGTTTGTAGCCAAATTGGGGAATAAGTTTTTTCATGTTTTCTTCTATGCTTGCTATGATAGCCAAATTATCTTTGATTTGCTTAATTGATGATGTGACAATAAAATCCCTCAGGTCTTGAAATTCATTTGTTGTGTCTCCGTCTTTCTCTACATAATCAAGTATTTGACGTGCTTTTTTCTCAGAACAGTTATGATGGCTTTTTTGACTTAGAAAGGCTGTAAGTTCTTGAAGGGTAATTCCCTTTAATTTTGATGGGGACGGAAACTCTTTGAAAAATTCCAGTGCTGTTTTACTATCCAGGGAGAAGAAAAAGCTTTTATAATTTGGATAGTGATGGCTTAGGTATGTATGGATTTGATTCTTTAAAACCACGTTGTTTTTAACGAGCATATTCCGCTTTGTTACAAGTTCATTTAATGCCCAATGTAGATCATTTGGTGCTGCATCCGGCAAGGAATCGAGCTTATTTAAAAGAACATTCGCCACGCATTGACTGTCTATGCTATCAGATTTATTTATGCTGGCTTGGTTTTTCCTCTCTGATTGTGACAATGAAGGGTTTACATATTTGACTTTATGGTTCCTTTCCAGTAGGAATATTGCCAGTTCCCTCCCATTACCCAGCACATCTTCCAAGCCAAAAACAGGTGTAATTCCTTTGGCTGTATGCTTTTTAACAAAGCTTATTAACTTGGGAAGGTCCTGTTTTTTATTTGGGAACGTTAATTCTCCCAGCTTTTCACTAAAACAATCAACAATAACCGCCGTGTGCTGGTGCTTATGGATATCAATTCCCACATATACATGCTGCATTTTTGGGTGTAACACCATTAAAATCATCCTTTCGTTATTCATATTTCAAGGTACATTAATTGACCTTAAGCATCCCTAATTTCCAGCGTTAGACCTTCTTAAAAAGTCCCGCATCAACTTCTAAGCAAAGGTTTTAAAACTTTTATAAAAGCTATATTGTAAAAATACAGCCTTTAGAAAAACTTCAAAACCAAGAATAAAGGCATTCTCTGCAAAGCGTTAGCATCTGGCAAAACCAGAAACCCGCACAAATATCAACAGCCCTTATTCATGGTATAAAGAACTTTAAGTAAAAATCCTGTATGGAATACCTGCCTTGATAGCTCTATGAAGCATATCACGAGTCCCTTTGCTTCTTGTCAGGTCCTCATGAAATACCAAAAGTAAATCTGGATTTTCCAGGTCCAGCATCTGCTGATTCCTTTTTGGCCCGGCACTTTTGCCAAACCTCTGCCAGTCTGCCGGATACTCAACATATCTGATATCGCACTGACGAGTAGCACGAGCAGCAAGAGTATCAGCACCCCTGCATCCTCCGGTAATAAGCAAATCAATATCAAGACTTTTAACAATAGATAAAATCTTCTGGTAATCCTTATAATAACGGCTTCCAGATACTAAAACCTTCATATGTGAAACCTCCAAATTTACTGAAAAAGCCTGTAAAAAATACAAGCTTTTGCACTAAAGCTGGAAGCTGCAAACGCAGCTATCAATGCTTCTTGAAAATATATAGGATGAAAAATACCAACCGAAACTGGTAAACGGAGCTGCCATAATCCCTGGCAGCCCTATGTAAAAAACTCTCAAAATCCCTCATATCTCGTCCTCACTATCTATCTTTTTTATCGTGATAACCCCCTGCGAAACCTCAATAACTACTCTGCAGCCTACTTCGAAACCGAAATCCCTCAGCCAGTCAGCTGCGACTGTGACAGCTGGAGCATCGTCCAGCCAATGTGACCTGATAGATGATAAAGCTACCATATAATACACCCCCCATAAATACTACTAGCTAGCCTATGGAGACCTATACATCTACATAAGCCGGTGCAAAGACTACCGCTATCCATTGCTTAAGTCAAGGGACTTTGACAAAAAAAGAAAGAAAAAATGCCTATTTCTACAGCGTTACTTTTTAGGAGCTACGAAGAAGCTATTTAGCTTCAATCGATATGATAGAAAAGCTGTTACCAGCACTTTCTGTCATATCTCAAGTAAAAAGCTCAAACTGTATATGAGCTTTTTACTTGAAGAGGCTTATAAGCCCCTTCATAAAGAGACTAGAATAAAAAAACAAACATTGAAAGTCTCTCACTCTTAAGTTTCTTGGTGTATTTAAAGTTCATGCAAAATGTGGTATAGTTTTTTCATAATGTAAGGCATTATAGTTTGATTTAGCGAATCTAGGGGTTTTTTTGAGCCATTTTTTGATGTGATAATATGAAAGAGGTATTACAATGAAAAACGTCAATTTTTATGAAAATAGTGAGTATCTAAAAATCGAAATTATGGTAAGAGATAGCCAATACTGGATTTTACCTATGTTGCTATTTGTATTTCCTGGTTTTTGCTGTGGTTTAGTGTTAATATATATTGTATTCATGGCGTTTTTAAAAAATATAGATACTCCAGTAATGTTAATAG
>JAEZIU010000144.1 GCA_023436485.1 Bacillota bacterium
TCATTGTTGTTGCATAAAAAATTTTAATAAAAATCAACTGTAATATTTACCTGTAAAAATGTGAAAGCCCCTCTGTTAATATGAAGTGGGTTGACCGAGAAGCAACCACAATAATTAACTAAGGAGCTAACAATATGGTTGATTGTACTACAGTTTTCGAAACTTTAACAGACTTTTTACCCAAGAACATTTTGGAAAAAGCCGTTGAGGAAACCAATGCAGAACACGGAACAAAGAAATTTACTGTTCTTCGGCAACTTAATACGATGATGTATGCACACTTGACAGATAAAGCAAGTCTTAGAGATATTCAAGAAGGAATAACTGCTGATAAGAAGCTTCAAGAATATACAGGAACCATTAGTGCTTCACAAATATCTCGTGTAAATATTAATAGGGATACCAATGTGTTTAAAATGATATTTGAAGCTACACTTGCCAAGGTTAAAAAGCATAATATTATAAGTATAATTCCAGGAAGCTGGGGTATTCTCAAAGCGATCGATTCAACAATTATAAGGCTTTGCATATCTCTTTTTCCTTGGGCTGACTATAGAGATAAAACAGCTGCAGTTAAAATGCACACCCTTTATGATGTTTTGCTGGGATGTCCTGAGAATATTGTTATAACTGAAGGCATCATACACGATAAGGATGAAATGAAGACCTTTGTCAAGGAACCAGGCGTTACCTACCTTTTTGATCGTGCATACCTGGATTATAAGGAATTCGACAGATACTGCGTAGAAGATATCTATTTTATTTCCAGGCTCAAGAAAAACGCTATCATAACGGTACTAAATGAAAACATTATCCCTAAAGGAGGCACTATTTTAGCAGATAAGGAAGTCTCTTTAGGTTATCAAAGTACAAAAATGCAGCATTCTTTAAGGATTATACAGATAATTGACTCCTCAAATGGAGAACCGTTTAATATAGTTACAAATCGTTTTGATCTCTCTGCTGAGGAAATTGCTGATATATATCGCTTAAGATGGACTATCGAAACATTTTTTAAATGGATCAAACAGCATCTTAAGATTAAAAAATTCTTTGGAACGAGCTTTAATGCTGTACTAATCCAGATATATTCCGCCCTTATATTGTTTTGTCTTCTAAAGCTAATGCATATGCTTGTTGGAACAAAGTATGACTTCTTAAAAACAGTAAGGCTTATTGCAGGTGGACTTTGGAACTCTCTTTCGCAACTGCAAGAGGACTTAGCTCCTAAGAAGCCTCCTACATCATCCAGGCAAAAACGGCTTAATTGGAAACAAGAATTTGAAGCAGTTCGGCAGTTGTATAAATTAGATTAATCGTATTAAGCTTTTAAATTTAATAGTGCTCAGCCTTAAGAGATCACTCTCTTTTTCTCTTGCACTACCCATTATTTTCTTATGGGTGCAAGCTATACCAGTAATGAATTTACATTGACTTTTTGTTGAAAATTTTTTGCAACACTAATGATAAAAACTATAAAAACTATAAAAACTATATTACTTACTTATTACTTAATAATAAAAGCAATGAGGTATCTGTATGAAATTAGAGAGAATGCTTGCAATAATTATGTATTTATCCGGAAAAGAGAAGGTTAAAGCACAAGAGCTTGCAGAGAAAATGGAAGTATCAGTGAGAACAATTTATAGAGATATTGAGGCCATATCTTGTGCAGGAATACCTATAACAACATTCCAGGGAGCCAATGGAGGTCTGGGTATTGTAGAAGGTTATAAGATTGATAAAAGTGTTCTTTCAAATGAAGAAATACTATCCATTCTCACAGGATTAAAAGGGCTTCACAGCATAAATAAGGATCAAAAGACCAAGCTATTGATTGAGAAACTTTCAAAAGTTGCAGAGAATTCAGATTATATGCCTGCAGGAAATGAGATTGCAATTGATTTATCATCGTGGAATAAGAATGACAGGTTGTATTTGAGGATTAATGAAATAAAGAAAGCAATCCGTTTGAAGAACATTATAAGGTTTACCTATTATGCATATGGAAATCTTACTGATAGAAGAGTTGAGCCTTGTGTAATCATTTTTAAAGAATCAAACTGGTATCTATATGGTTATTGCCTCCTAAGGAATGATTTCAGACTATTTAAACTGAGACGGATTTCACAGCTTGAAACTACAGAAGAGAAATTTGTTATGAGAGATTATTCCGTTGAAAGTATTGACTTAGACGGAGAATTAGATCGGGACAGCGGTTCGGAAATTGTATTGCTGTTTGAAAAATCAATGAGGTATGTTGTTGATGATATATTTGGAATTGATAACTACAAAGTTATGGAGGATGGCAAATTAAAGGTGAGATTTAACATGGGGATTGGTGATTGGCTCAATGGTTTTGTACTTGGGTTTGGTGGAAATGTAGAGGTTTTGGAACCATTGACCTTTAAAGAAAGTATTATTGCCATGGCTGAAGATGTACTAAAAAAATACCGCAGAGCGGAGTAGTTTTTTGGGGTTAAATGAAAAAGAAAAATCCACTTTGTAAGATTAAAATCCATCCCCTTTAGAAAATTTAGTGATTTTTCTAAAAGGAGTGGAT
>JAEZIU010000190.1 GCA_023436485.1 Bacillota bacterium
CAGATGGAGTCTGTACGTAGATTTAGTTATCCATTTGCAGCACTTGAGGAAGCTGTAGTAAATACTTTTTATCACAGAGATTATATGTCATATGAACCTGTGCATATAGAAATTGAGCCGGAGTGTATAAACATAATTAGTTTTCCAGGTATTGATCGATCTGTTTCTATGGAGGATATTAAAAGAGGAGATCGCTTCCGTACCCGAATGTATCGGAATCGAAGATTGGGAGAATTCCTAAAAGAATTACACTTATCAGAAGGTCGTTCAACAGGAGTACCAACGATTCAAGAAAAATTAGTAGAAAATGGTTCTCCAAGAGCAACTTTTGAAACGGATGAAGATAGGAGAGCAACTCGTGTAGAGATACCAGTACATCCAGATTTCTTATCAAATATAATTGAAAATAATGTAAACTCCGCTCAAAAAAATGAGCGAAGTTTGATTGAAGTTTTGAGCGAAGTTTTAAATGCAAAGACATTAAAGAAATTAGCAGAAATTATTTTGTATTTAGATGAAAATGATGGGATTACACCACAGACAGCCAAAAGGCTGGTTAATAAATCAGAGGCAACAGTTAGAAGGTACCTTAAGGAACTGGTTGATGTAGGGTTACTTATTCAATCTGGAAGTACAAACAATATTATTTATGAAAAACAAGATTTGAAAAAATGAGCGAAGTTTTGAGCGAAGATGTCAGTCAAGCATAGAAAGCATATGAAATGATATTCCTTAAAGGGAATGAGTTTAACTTGCGCTAACTTGCAATAAATATTCTGTCATTCTTATAAAAACTACATTTTAACGAAAAACAAACGAAATACTTTTGAAACTATCAAAATTTAACTTGCAACAACTTGCAGCTGGAATAGTCAAAGAATAGGGGGAATACTGTTGAATTTAATGGATGCGGTAGCCGTAAGCTATGCACAAGATGGCATCGAATACAATGAACAAGTAATGGGCTTTGTAGACCTATTAAGAAAAGAATATGGCTATAATGCAATTATGGATCAGATGTTTAAACAAGATGAGACAGCAGTTGATTTTAATGAAATGATGTCTAAATTAATAGCGGACTCAAACAAAGTAATTGTTATACTTTCTATAAAATATAAACAGCGAGCAGATGCATTTGAAGGAGGAGTAGGGAAAGAGTATAGGATTATTTTGGATGAAATTGAAAAGAAGACTAAGAAGTATATTTTTGTAACATTTGATTCTTTGAAAGAAATTGATATTAATGATATTAAACCATCAGCTCTTGGAAATAGAGAAATAATAGAAATGACAAACCAAGAGGAACAATGGAATGTATTGTTGGCTAAATTATCGGATAATGAAATATATTCATTTTCGGAGGTGGCGAAGGATAAAAGAAAGCCAATACAGAAGTTAGTTCAATTTAAGCAAGGAAAGAATAAGCATGAGCTTTTTAGGTCTGCTCAGATTTTGTTAGCAGAAAACAAGCAAATATTGGATCAATATGGACCCAATTCATTGATTGCAATAAATAATCCTCTTTCATCTACGGTAAAAACATGGAGTGACGCAAAAACAGATAGTGTAATACCGAATAATAGAAAGATAATACAAGAATTCGAAAAAAGTTTGACCCTATTATCGATAGAGGAAATAAGAATCTATAAAAAATATAAAGTTCATGCCGAAGCTTTTGAAGTGTGTCAAAGAGGAGAAATTGGGCGTGAATCGGTGCCGGTATTTCCGGTAGAGTTTGAAAATATGATTAATGAGGAGGAACACGATGCCTGATTCGTATACTAAATTTCCAAGGCCTGAAAGTATTGATTTCTTTGAAAAAGCAATGCGGAATCATAATAAGGTGAGAAATATAAAAAAATTAAGTACCAGTTATTATGAAATTCATAGAAGGGATTTATCTACGATACGTGTCTTTGTTTCTAATTACTACGCATTGAGTTTGTCTGATTACTATGATGTTTTAGAGGACTATGGTGATATTGATTGTTTAATTACGATTTCAAACTGGAATGGAGTTACTCCTGAAGCATATAATCAGGGGAAAAGGAATCGTGTCGGAGTATTCAAGATGGAGGAATTTTTGGGGGCTTTAAATTATGAAAGACCAAGTACATATACTAGGCCAATTGATAGAGAGGATAATGACAGATTCGGTTTTAGAAGACAATGTTAAGGCATCAGTTATATTGATGGGATCTTTTCAATTTGAAGAATCAGCAAATGATATTGATTTGATAATAGTATACAAAATAGCTAATTATGTAGCTTTAAAAAAATTGAAGAGTATAATAACCAAGACACTAAATGATGAATTTGGTCTTCCCGTACATTATACAACATTGTCGCAGAATGAATATGCAGAAATGGAACAGCTACATATAGAAAAACAACAAATCATTTTTGATTCTGATAACAAAAGCATAGTGTAATCACTAATGGATTAAATGGAAAAACGATAAAAGTGAGAAAAGGTATATTCACATGATCAATATGGTTTATGAAAGAAATGCAAAAATCTCATCAGTCTCAGAATAACAATGAGACTGGTGAGACTGAAATGCGATTAATAATTAAACCAGTTCATAGCATCCACATAATCTTGCAACCCACTTCCAGATAATGCAAATTTAGCATAAGTTAATGGCTGCTCTTCAGCCAGATGATACAAATAAACAACATCATTTGGATCATCAAACATGACTGTAGAATTAAAATCTTTACAACGAATAAACAGAGCAGTACCGGTTCCAGTATTAATTTCCACGGTATCAGTTATTGGATTGTACATAGCAAATTGAAAGTTAAAGTCATTCATGACGATCACCTTCCCGAAGATACTTGGCACCATCAAGCATATCAATAATAGCTTTTAGTGCAAGTTCGTATTCGGTTTGAAGTGCCGAGATTTCCTCGGAAGTTGGAAGAGTATTCGTAGCATCACTAGTAAAAGCGGTATGCATGGAATAAAGTTGAAGATATAATTTTCTTAGGACTTCAACCAAAGGATATATCGTTTCTTTCTTGCCTACAACGCAGATTCGGTTATAGATACAGGAACGGACAAAGTAATCTTTCTTTATCATACCGCTGGTAAGGATGCGTGCTTCAATAGCTTTTCGTTCATATTCAGATACACGGAAACTTATGGTTGGATTTTTATGTTGATTGCTCATAGCAAACTCCTTTCAAAAAGTCGCGACAGTGTCGCGATAATTCTATTGGTAGTAGCAATTATTCCAGTGACTCGTAAGCCACAAGGAACAACTGCCAAGTGAATAATAAAAAGTAGATTATATCAATCTTTAGAAGTTAAAAGTTTGCTACTATTCTGCTACTAAAAGAACGAAAAACAATGCGGAAAGCGTAACATTTCATGGAATAGATATACCAGAAACCGCCATTTAGCAGCATTCGACGAGTTGTGGTAAAATGCCCAGCATGAGTATTCTGGGGCTCTTTGAGCCACCTGTCCGGACTTTGAGAGCCACCCTTCCG
>JAEZIU010000244.1 GCA_023436485.1 Bacillota bacterium
GCTATGAGGCATTTACAAATTATCCGGCAAGGGTTAATTGGAATTGTGTTGATAGCCTCGTATTTGTATCAGAAACAATACGGCGATATGCAATTAACACTTTCGGAATAGATGAAAAAATTACTACAGTAATACCAAACGGGGTAGACTTATCACAGTTCAACTTTGAAAATAGAAGCTCAGGCTTTAATGTTGCCTACGCAGGATATATTAATTACAAAAAGGGGCCAATGCTGCTTTTGCAAGTCTTTAAAGCACTACATGATTATGATAGCCGATATAATTTTTACATCGCAGGTCAGTTTCAAGATCCTAGGTACTCATTGTATTTCAAACAAATGGTAGCTGAACTGGGGTTGGAAAATGACTATTACTTTGATGGCTGGCAAAAGAATTTGGATAAATGGTTGGAGGATAAAAACTATGTAGTATGCACCAGCGTATTGGAATCTCAGAATATGAGTGTAATGCAGGCAATGGCTAAAGGTATTAAGCCGGTTATACATAATTTTGTAGGGGCAGCAGAAATTTATTCTCACAAATATTTGTGGAATACGGTTAATGAGGCTGCCTTGAAGATTACAGATAATGAATACAATTCTGCTGAATACAGAAATTTTGTTAATGATAATTATTCACTGGATACGCAGCTCAAATCAATACTGACATTGTTAGAAGATACTTTGGACAAAAATAAGCATATTACAGGCTTTGATTATAAGAATTATTGGAACAAAAGGCTGAATTCAAAATTCGATATTGAAGGTGTAGGGTTTATAGGCTTAGGTGAGCTATACAACCAATTTCTTTACAAGAGCAGAATTGATTTGCTGGATGCAGTATTAAAAAAATTGTTTGATAATATGGACAGTAAAAGAGTTTTGGAACTAGGCCCCGTAACGGGTATTTTCACAAAAATTTTTTATACAAATAAAGTTTACGGATATGAGGCTGTGGACATTTCAGATAAATCAGTCTCGGAATTGAGTAAAGCATACCCGGGATATATATTCAAAAATGGTGATATTAGCGATGAAACCTACTATAGCGGAAAATATGATTTAATATTTGCTGGCGATGTACTGCTGCATTTAACAGATGAAACCCGGTATAAAAAAGTATTGGAAAATATCTCAACTCATCTGGACACTAACGGATTTTGCATAGTATTTGACCCAATAAGTGTTTTACAGGTAAAAAGTAAATCACGCCATATGGTAATAAGAGATAGGGAGTATGTAGAAAATATTTTGGAAGCTTACGGTTTGGAATTAATGGAAATGCTTCCGGTTTCGTACTTCATGAACTACCCATTTGACAAGGAATTGGTGGGAAAAACCGGAGAAGCTGCTATGCAATTGTTTAGTACCCTTCCTGAAATATTCAGGGACAGTGAATTGAGTAATCATGAGAAAAATATTATAGGGGAGTACTTAATGCTAAAAGATAGACAGCTCACATGTAACAAGAACATGGGGCTGACAGAAAAGGTTCTTATTATAAAAAAGAATACAAACCCTTGCAAAATAACTATTAAGCTACATGACATTTATGATACGGACAGTATTAGTGAACAAATTGCCCTGATTGAAATGCAAATAAAACAAAATCAAAAATTATGGCATAAATTTTCAGGGAAAGCGGATATTCTTAGTCTTCTTGAAAAGGATGATAATCCCACCTTTGAATATATAAATGACAAGATGAATGAGTTTATCTCCTATGAAACAAATGATTTTGATACTTTTGATTTTACTACTGCCCAAGTAATCATAGGTAAAAGAGAGAAATATCACAGATATGAATTGATAGAATTTGTCTTAAATAACAGTCAGAATAAAAAGTTAGTAATAAATAATATCTGGTATGACTTGTACAACAAAGTGTATATACTTCCCAAGCAGATAAAAAACAGCAAAAACTATCATGAAATTCTGTCAATAACAAGTGATATTTTAAAAAAAGACGCCGTATATAAGAACAATATTTCAGGCTTTATACCAGACCCGGAAATTAAGGCAGAGGTAGAACAGAATTATCTGGCCTATATGTGGGAAAGAGGAATACCGGCTTCACAATTTCTTCCCTTGAATGTGTATCTGAAAATTGCCGAGAGATATACCTTTGCTTCCGGCTTCATGAATAATGAAAGCAGAGTTTTAGAAGCCCCGTGTGGCTTTGGTTATGGCGCTGCATATTTGTCAAAGGTGTGCAATAGTGTAGAGGCAATAGATATTGCAGAGGATAATATAAGATTTGCAAAACAGGCCTACGGACAGTCAAATATACATTGGAATAGGGGGGATGTTACCTGCCTACCCTATCGTACCGGAGAATTTGATGTATATGTTTCATTTGAAATATTTGAACATCTTCCCGTTGATATGACAGTTAAGCACGTAGAAGAAGCATACAGAGTTTTGAAAAAACCGGGGAAATTCATTATATCTACACCAAACAAGGCAATGAGAAGAAATGTTCATAATCCTTTTCACATAAAAGAGTATGAATTTGAAGAATTCAGTGCAATCCTCAGCAAAGTATTTGATTCTGTTGATTTTTATTCTGTAGAGAATTATAAGGTAGAAAAGGGAATAAAGAAAACTGCATATAACATGGTAGCAGTCTGTGAAAAATAAGGAGGGGGTTGTTGCAAAACAGAAAGTTTTTCTGCTTAACACGGTACTCCCGTATAAAATTATATCAATTATTGCTTCCAAGATATTTGCAAGAGTTTCTAGCGGCTCATCTTTGGATATTTTACCGTCGCTCACATTCATCGTCCATGATTCATTGTGTCGCTAAAAATCACATCGTGTAATTTTTTCGGTAAAATATCCATATTCGCCGGTAAACATCTGCAAATATCTTTAACCAAGCTTTCATTGATACAATTTATACTCTAAGTACGGGTTAAGAAAGAAAAGAACTAATTTTTCAACAACCCCTTGTATAATATGAAAAACTTGTTTTATTTTATAGACTTTTTAAGTTCGCTGACATAATCGTGTAAAGGTGCTGCAGCATCATTACCGTATTGTTCGATGATTTTTACAATAGCACTTCCAACAATAATTCCGTCAGCATATTTAGCGATCTCTGATGCCTGCTGAGGTGTGGATATACCAAAGCCAACAGCTACAGGGGTTTTGGTTGCAGACCTGACAGAGGATACAATTGACTGCAGGTCTGTTTTTATTTCATTGCGTACTCCTGTAACTCCCTTTGAAGATACACAGTAGACAAAGCCCTTTGCACAGGAAGCTAACTTGTTAATACGTTCCTCGGAGGTAGGTGCAATTAACGATATGATAGCAACATTATATTTATCGCTAAAAGGCATCAGTTCGCCTTTTTCCTCAAATGGAATATCAGGAATTATAACTCCGTCAACACCATGCTCACTGCATTCCCTGAAAAAGTGGTCATAACCGTAAGTGAATACAGGATTAAGATAAGTTAGGAAAACAATTGGAACCTGAGTCTTTTGTCTTATTCTTTTAACTGTTTCAAAAACTTTATCCATAGTCGTTCCGTTGGCCAATGCCCTTATGTTTGCTCTTTGAATAACCTCACCTTCTGCAATGGGGTCTGAAAACGGAATACCTATCTCTATAAGGTCAGCACCCGCTTTGACCATTTCCAGAACAAATTCCTCGGTCTTTTCCAATGACGGATCACCCGCTGTAAGAAAGCCTATAAATGCCTTACCATTTTTAAACGCATTATTGATTTTACTCATCTATATTCACCCCCATATATTTTGCAATAGCGGCAACATCCTTGTCTCCTCTTCCTGACAGGCAAATGACTATTATTTTGTCTTTTCCCATTTTAGGTGCAATTTTCATTGCATGAGCAACTGCATGGGAACTTTCAATTGCCGGAATGATACCTTCTGTTCGGGATAGATATTGAAAGGCTGCAACCGCCTCGTCATCCGTAACCGGAACATACTTGGCACGGTTTGTGTCATGCAGGGAAGCATGTTCGGGGCCTATACCGGGATAATCCAGTCCTGCCGAGATAGAGTATACAGGAGCAATTTGCCCATATTCATCCTGACAGAAATACGATTTCATGCCGTGGAATATTCCAAGCTGTCCTTTTGCTATGGTAGCTGCGTGTAATTCAGTGTCTACACCTTTCCCGGCAGCTTCACACCCTATCAGTTCAACGGATTTGTCCCCGATAAAGTCGTAAAAAAGTCCCATAGCATTACTGCCGCCGCCAACGCAAGCCATTGCAACATCCGGAAGCCTGCCTTCTTTTTCTAGCATTTGTTCTCTTACTTCCTTACCGATAACACTCTGATAATCTCTCACAATCATTGGGAATGGGTGAGGCCCCATAACTGAACCCAGTACATAAGCGGTATCTTCCATTCTTGTAGCCCATTCACGAAAAGTCTCATTAACTGCATCTTTCAGAGTTTGTGTTCCGCTTGTAACAGGGTGAACTTTTGCACCCAAAAGCTCCATTCTGAAAACATTTAGAGCCTGACGCTTAGTATCCTCCAAGCCCATGAAAATTTCACAATCCAGGCCCATAAGTGCCGCAGCGGTTGCAGTAGCCACACCGTGTTGTCCCGCACCTGTCTCGGCAATTACACGCTTTTTGCCCATTTTCTTTGCCAGAAGTACCTGACCAAGGACATTGTTTATCTTATGTGAGCCTGTATGATTAAGGTCTTCACGCTTTAGATATATTTTTGCGCCACCCAAATCCTCTGTCATTTTTTTTGCGAAATAGAGAAGGGAGGGCCTTCCGGCGTATTCTTTCAATAAGGTATCAAGCTCCCTGTTGAAGTCAAAATCGTTTTTATAGTAGTTATAACTCTCCTCAAGTTCATTAATGGTATTCATTAATATTTCAGGGACATATTGTCCACCGTGCTTTCCATATCTGCCTTTTAGCATTTACTTCACACTCCTTACCAAATTTACAATATTTAAAATTTTATTTCTGTCCTTAAAAGAATCTGTTTCCACACCGCTACTGACATCCAGACAGTAGGGCCTTATATTTTTTATTGCTGTCTCTGCATTATCTATTGATATCCCTCCCGCCAAAAAGAAAGGTCTGGCTGTATCTGAAATCAGTCCCCAGTCAAATGCTTTGCCTGTTCCTCCGTAGCCATTGCCGGAGTAGGTATCCAGAAGCAAATAGTCACAGGGAAGGGAGCAGGCTGATTTTACGGATTCATTGTCCTTAACTCTTACAGCCTTTATAATTGGATTTTCAGTTTTCTGTCGTAGAGATTCTATATATTCAACATTCTCATCTCCGTGTAGTTGAATAATGTCAATAACACCCTTTTTACATAGTGAGGTTATCTTATCTATATCCTCATTTACAAAAACTCCCACAACAGTAATCCTTGAATCCAGAAGCTTTCTAAGCTGTTCTGCAGTTTCAGCAGTTATCTGTCTTTTGCTTTTTGCAAAAATAAAACCTATATAGTCCGGTAGAGCTTCGTTTACATATTCTATATCTTGGGGCCTTGTCAGACCGCAGATTTTTATTTTTATAGACATAAGAGCCCTCCAATGGGAAATGTACTAGTTTTGTGCAGAACCCCGCAACTTTGCCAGTTCTGCCCTTGTATCACCGCTTTTCATAAGGGTTTCACCAATGAGAACGGCATTTACCCCTACTTTTCGGAGTACCGAAATATCCTGAGCATTGCGTATGCCGCTTTCCGATACAAAACTTATATCAAGGGGTACAAGTTTTCTAAGGCGTACACTGTTTGTTATATCAACCTCAAAGGTTTTCAAATTCCTGTTATTTACGCCAATTATCCTGCTACCTGCTTCAATTGCACTTTTAACTTCATTTTCATCATGGGCTTCCACAAGACAGGACAGTCCAAGGCTATCCGCAATCTTTATATATTCTTTCAAAGTATCAGTATCCAGCAAGGCACATATCAGCAAAACGCAATCTGCGCCGATTAATGCAGCTTCATAAATCTGATACGGGTCAATGGTAAAATCTTTTCTAAGAACTGGAATACTTACTGTGCTTTTAACGTCTTTCAAATATTCGTCACTGCCGAGAAAAAATTCGGGTTCCGTCAAAACTGAGATTGCCCCGGCCCCGGCAGCTTCGTAATCTTTGGCTATATCAATATAAGGAAAATTCTCAGAAATAAGTCCTTTGGAAGGAGAAGCTTTTTTTATCTCACATATAAAAGTAAGCTCACCATTTTTTACTGCTTTTTCAAAAGCAAAAGGATTCTTATTTACCAATTTTAATGCCTCGGTTTTTACGAAATCAAAAGGCACTTGCTTTTTAAGCTTTTCAACACGTATTTTTGTACTATCAGCAATTTTATCCAATATCATCATGTCACCTCTTGGTTAAAAGCTGTTTGACAGCTCTATAAATTTGTTTAGTTGAGCCTTTGCAGCACCGCTGTCAATAAGCTGTTCAGCCATTTTAACACAATCCCTGAGTGTAGTCTGGTTGTATGACATATAAAGGCATAGTGCCGAATTAAGTACAACAATATCTCTCCTAGGCCCCTTACTGCCATTTAAAATATCCAGAGCTATTGAGGCATTTTCCTTTGGGTCACCACCAACCAATTCTTTTAACGAACACCTTGAAAAGCCCAATTGTTCGGGAGAAAGGAAGAAGCTGTTAATGCTGCCGTTGCTGACTTCGCAGATTGTGGTGGTGTCGCAGAGAGTTACTTCATCCAGACCGTCATGACCGTGGACAACCATTGCACGCTTAACTCCCAGATTTAGCAGAACTCTGGCAAGAGGCTCCACGAGATTTTCATCATATACTCCTAAAAGCTGCATATTTGCTCCTGCCGGATTTGCCAGAGGCCCCAATATATTAAAAATAGTCCTCACTGAAAGTTCCTTGCGGACGGGAGCAGCGTACTTCATAGAAGCATGATAGGTTGGAGCAAACATAAAACACATTCCAATTTTTTGCAATATTTCTGCACTTTGCTCAGCGGATAATGTAATATTAATACCCAATGCTTCAAGAAGGTCAGCACTGCCACATTTGCTGGAAACAGAACGTCCTCCGTGCTTTGCAACAGGTACGCCGCCTGATGATACAACAAAAGAGGAGACTGTTGAGATATTGAAGGTGTTGGCCTCATCGCCGCCTGTACCAACGATATCCAGAACATCCTTTTCAGGGTGGATTCGCTTGCACTTTTGCCTCATAACAGTTGCACAGGCTGTTATTTCGTCAATGGTTTCGCCCTTCATTCTCATAGCTGTGAGGAATGAGCCTATCTGTGCAGTTGTAGCACGGCCCTCCATGATTTCCTCCATAACCTGTGTTGTTTTATCAAGATCCAAATCCTGCTTGTTGATTACCTGATAAATAGCTTCCTGGATCAATTTGCCTCACCGCCTATTCTTAAAAAATTATCCAATATCTTTACACCATTGGGTGTTAAAACCGATTCCGGATGAAATTGAAGTCCATAAACGTTATATTCTCTGTGCTTGATGCCCATTACTTCACCGCCGTCATCCTCGCCTATGACCAATAGTTCATCGGGGAGAGTACTGCGTACTGCTGACAGAG
This sequence comes from Bacillota bacterium, assembly GCA_023436485.1. Taxonomy (GTDB): domain Bacteria; phylum Bacillota; class Clostridia; order Acetivibrionales; family DSM-1351; genus Ruminiclostridium. Next base: position 7,567 of record JAEZIU010000244.1, read on the forward strand.
AATGGTATCTGGCACCTTCAATAATGGGTGGTAAACCTCTGAAAACAGCACTGCCGTTTGCAATGTGTATAAGACTTTTCTTACCATGCATCAATACCTTTGCATATGAAACGGTTGCTCCAAAAGCCTCACATATTGCCTGATGCCCAAGGCATACACCTAAAATCGGCGTTACTTTATGGAAGTGCTTTATTACTGCTTCGCATATACCTGCATCTGAGGGGCGACCGGGCCCGGGGGAAAGGATAATATGGGAAGGATTTAAAGCTTCTATTTCCTCGATGGTAATCTCATCATTTCTGACAACCCTTATGTCACTGTTTATAGTACCTATAAGCTGATAAAGGTTATAAGAAAAGCTGTCATAGTTATCAATTAATAAAATCATTAGTCAATCCCCCTTTCGGATAGTTCTATAGCATTTATTACGGCTCTTGCCTTGTTTACGGTCTCAATGTATTCCGTTTCGGGAACACTGTCTGCCACGATGCCTCCGCCTGATTGAACATATACTTTCTTATCCTTTAAAATGGCTGTTCTTATAGTAATGCAAGTGTCCATATTTCCCGTAAAATCAATGTATCCTATTGTACCGCCGTAAGTCCCACGCCTATGACCTTCAACTTCATTTATTATCTGACAGGCACGAATTTTGGGGGCTCCTGAAAGTGTTCCGGCAGGGAGGATAGCCGTTATGGCATCCAGTTGATCCATATCCTTACGGAGCTTGCCGGTTACTTTGGACTCTATATGAATTACGTGAGAGAACTTCTTTATACTCAGATAATCCTTAACCTCAACTGTTCCGAATTCACTGATTCTTCCAAGATCGTTCCTCCCAAGGTCTACAAGCATGTTATGCTCTGAAAGCTCTTTTTCATCACTTAAAAGGCCTTCAATTAATTCTTTGTCTTTTTCCTCGTTTTCACCACGGGGTCTTGTTCCTGCAATAGGAAAGGTGGAAAGATTACCGTTTTCCAGTTTTATAAGTGTTTCAGGTGAGGTTCCGGTTATCTCTAAATCATTAAATTTTACAAAGAACATATATGGAGACGGATTGGTGGTTCTTAAAGTTCTGTAGGCATCTAAAAGGCTTCCTTCAAAGTCTGCCGTCTGCCTGTTGGATGGAACAGCCTGAAATATATCACCTTCAAAAATGTGGTGTTTAACCTTTTCCACAATTTCAGAGTATTGCTGGATAGTAAATTTAGGGGTAAAGGGTGACAATAATTTTGAGACAGACTTTTCAGCAGGGATATCCCCTTTAATCAGATTTACTGTACGGTCTATTTCTATTAGTGCTTTTTCGTAATTTGCCTCAAGATTATCTGTTTTTATATTTACAATTACAATAATTTTTTGCTTAAAATGGTCAAAGGCTATTACCTTGTCAAAGAGCATTAAATCCACATCGTTAAAGTTTGCTTCATCTATTCCGTCAAGTTTCAGCGTCCTTTCGGAGTACTTGATATAATCGTATGCAAAGTAACCTACGAAGCCTCCCGTAAAAGGTGGAAGAAAGCTGAGTCTGGGACTTCTGTATTGGTTGAGTATTTCTCTGATGTGGCTGTTTGGATCATTTGTGGAAACCTTTTTTGAACATTCGCCCTTGATTTCAAGGTTTCCGTCCTTGCAGGAAAGTTCAATTACGGGATCAAAGCCCAGAAATGAATACCGGCCCCACTTTTCACCGTTTTCAACGCTTTCCAGAAGGTAATAACGGCTGCTTACGGCCCTGAGGCTTTGGAGTACTGCAATAGGTGTTTTAATATCTGAGAAGATTTCATAGCTCACAGGGATAATTGTATATCCTTCTGATAGTTTTTTTGCTTCCTCCAAGCTTGGTTTGTACATAATACCACTCCTTTTTTGTACAAGATTTATTTTGTTGATAAACTAAAAACACCCGCCCTTTGACTGAAATAGTCAAGGACGAGTGTATTAAAATTCACCCGCGGTGCCACCTTGCTTTGTAAGTAAATAAATCTTACACACTTACGAAATACAAACATATTTCTCACAAATAACGCATGTGTTACGTCGTAGAATACTCTGGAAAGTAAATTTCCATTTGACTACGCCCTCAGTGGTCCATTTGATGTACTGCGTTCTGCGAGGCTCTCAGCTCCCCTCGCTCTCTGTAAGTGCACATATCACCTTTATCTCCACATCAACGGTTTAAAGGGCAGATATTAAATTTAATATAAGATTACATCCTTAATTTAAAAATGTCAATATGTTTTAACATAAAAAGCATAAAAATACTAAAAAGTATAAATTTTACAAAAAGCAATACATTTTTTGAAACATGCACTATTCTGCGTAAATGAAAATATACTATCCTGAGGTGAAAAGACCGTGGGGGTTATTCTATCAATTTTTTTACTGTGCCTGGCACCGAATTTAGATAATATGGCAATCGGTCTGGCATACGGAGCGAGAAAGATAAATGTACCGTTAAAGTCGAATATTTCAATCGCTTTATTTTCAGGTATAGCAACCTTATTATCAAGTCTTCTTGGAAACATACTTACAAACTATATTTCCGGCTCTCTTGGAAAGACTATTGGTGGCTCCATAGTGATTATAATGGGGTTATTCACAATAATAGGATACCTGAATAGCATACGAAAATCCAAAAAGGTTTATGGTAACGGTATTCAGTACATAGACGATATAAAGGCTGTGATGGATGACCCGGGTATTGCCGACAGAGACTATTCCGGAGATATATCACTCAAAGAATCAATACTTTTGGGCATAGCACTGGCATCAAATTGTGTAGGTACGGGATTTGGCGCCGGAGTATCCGGGATAAATGCCTTCATCCTGTCAGCAGCAGTAATTGTATTCAGTCTTATAACTATCTTTGCGGGGGCAATGATAGGAAAGCGATATGCATCAAAATTTCTGGGCGAAAAAGCAACAGTCATATCGGGCATACTGTTGCTGGTTATAGGTTTGTATCAAATAATAGCTTAATTTACTTATTTTTAGTTTTATCGTTTTTAGTTGATTCTTCATTTTGATTAAGCAAGGACATTATTTTCTCAGAAGCAATCCTATGAGCATTTGCTTCGCTTGAAAGCTGTAAAGCAAAAAGACGTAGGGAGTTTTCATAATCGTCCTCGTCCAAATGTTCAATAAGGTTTAAGAGTTTTTGAGAAACACTGTTAAATGCTTCGTCCTGAAGACTTGTAAGTTCACTGTAGAAATTACGGTACTCATCTTCACTGCTGAAATTGTCCAATGAACGGGCAATAAGCGGGATAGGCAATACCGGCTTTAGCATTGACATAATGTAAAGTGATATTAGATGCACCCGGTCATACTTTTTATTAACGGGACGTTTCAAATATCCTTCTTTTACATAATTATTTACCATGCTTGAGGTAATAGTCTTGCCCGAATCTAAAGTGTCACCGAAAATATTCAGCAATCTTTCAAGATAAGTTACTACCTGATCCATATATAAATCTATAGCAGGAAATTGATTCCAACTTTCAGTTTTATATGAACCAAGTGCGGTTGACAAATCGGCAACTTTTTTTTTAATGGTATTGACTTTATTATTATCCAAAATGAATATCTCTCCTGATAAATGGTTATGTTAATTATAACACATTGTTTATTTATTACAATATAGTTGTTGAAAAACCTTGACAAAGATTATAAAAACAGGTAATATAGTAATGAAAACTAGATAATAAAATATGAATAATTTAATACATAGATTTAAATCATACAATAACAGTAATAGGAGATGTATCAGGTATGCCAAATTCAGAAAATAAGAATATAATTGTTTGGGGAGATTCAATATTAAAAGGCGTTATTCTTGATGAAAAAGACGGCAAATATAAGGTAATGAAGGATAACAGCATAAGCAGCTTTGCCCAAATAACAGGGTTTAATGTAAAGAATAATGCATATTTCGGTATGACATCTACCAAAGCCCTAAATAGAATATCAACTTCCATAGACAAGATGATTACGGACAAGGAGAATATCGTAATAATTGAGTTCGGAGGAAATGACTGCGATTTTAACTGGAGCGAGATAGCCGAAAACCCTGATACGGCCCATCAACCAAAAACTCCTATTGACAACTTTAAGAAAACTTTGCTATCTATGGTAGATATGTTCAGAGGAAAAGGTGTCACTCCCGTACTTATGAATTTGCCGCCTTTGGAGCCTGAAAGATATTTTAACTGGGTATCAAAAGGGTTAAGCAAGGAAAATATAATTCACTGGCTGGGTGATGTTGCAAGGATATATCGTTGGCAAGAAGCCTATAACAATGCAGTAGAGTGGGTTTCACGTCAGATGGACTGTAAGATGATAGATATCAGGGAAAGCTTTTTGCTAAGCAGAAACTATAGTTCACAGATTTGTGCGGATGGTATTCATCCTAATGAAAAAGGCCATAAAAAGATACTGGAATCCATGCTGGAATTTAGCTTCTAAGACATTAAAAAAAGTTTGTTGCGGTTAACTATTGTGTTAGTTTACCGTTACAAACTTTTTCTACGTTTAAAACCTCATTTTACTCTGTTTCAATCTGCTTCAGCTTCTCCTCAATCTGTTCCACTGTAATACCCGACAGGAAATTTGGCTTGTAATTCAAAGAGTTTTTAAGATTTTCTAAACAACGTTCCTTGTCTCCCAACTTTTCCAGTACCAGTGCATAGTCATAATATGCTTCCGGGAACTTTGGCGACAATGCCATCAGCTTCTTAAATATTTCATCAGCTTTTTCGTATTCACCCATCATAAAGTAGGTTTGACCCAGATTATCCAATATTACTGCACCGGTATTATTGTATTCCATGGCTTCTTGATTAAATTCCAGGGCCTTTTCAAGGTTTCCTTTTAGGATGTAAAAATACCCCAGACTTCCATAAACATTTGTATTTTTGTAATTTGGAAATATTGCTTCATAAAGTGCAATAGCTCTGTCAAGCTCTCCGTTTTTCCACAATGCAAGGGCGTAGTTAGACTTGAGACTGTACAGGTCATTATCTTTAATCTTTGAAGTGGAGTTAATCTGCTCCTTAAATATCTTTAAAGACTCATCAAGATGCCCTTCCTTTAAAAGGAGGTAGCCGTAAGTTATAACTATTCCGGGTTTTGCACTTCCGGTTTTGTATGCTTTTTCCAACCAATTTATGGCTTCCTGAGTATTACCTTTTTGATAGGCACTATTTGCTTTTAGAACGTATATAGATGATTTAAATTTCCCAAACATGTAGATTCCTCCTATTCACACTAAAGTAGATTATATCAAATATGTATTATTTTTTGTATTAAAAGTTTGATATAATATAGGACGGGTTTCGACTTCGAATGAAAAAGGAGATATTTACTTAATATGGAATACAGTATTCATATAAACACAGCTGTCCTGCATATTTTAGACACCAGCGTAAACTTTCCCGTACTTTCTGATAAGGAAATTGAGCTAAGCGGAGAACTGGCAGAGTTTTTGGAAAAGCATATATCCAAAACCTTTGACGATACAAACTTGAAAAAGGCTCAGTTTATTGGTGAAGCAAACACGGTACGAGACATGTGCAATGCACTCAAAGAAGATTCGGGCTGTTTTATGGAAGCAACCCGGGCCATTGCAGCAATGACTTTTGATTTTATGCTTAAAAATATTGATATTGCTCCCGGAGACCTTATATGTTGCCATTTTCTTGCGGGAAATGAATCGTATCTGGGACTGTTAAAACTGAACTATAAAACAGGATTTACTCACTACGTAAGCCAGATGGAAGAAGGGGCTGTAAATTCAATTATTAGGCATAAAACACTTTTACCGTCTGATGGACAGAAAGTTGATGAGGCTGTTCTTATTAGCCTGGAGACAGGTGAAATAAAGCTCATTGAAAAAGCCTATGAAATAAACGGTGCAAAGGAATTTTATTTATCCAGTTACCTGATTAACTGTACCACAGATTTGTCGGATAACCAAAAGCTCAAAATTATTGACAAGGTAACCCAAAAGATAAGCAAAAAATACTACGACGAGGATTTTGACAAGGTAGCAAAACTTAAAAAGGTAGTATCCGAAGGGTTGGAAGAAAAGAATGAAATACGGGTGGATGAAATAGCTCAGGAGGTATTTGAAACAAATCTCGCCGTCAGGGAAGAGTACATACAGGAGATTCAAAAAGCCGGACTGACGGAGGAGGCTATTACAGTACCTGAAAAATTGGCAGAGAAAAAATTTAAAACCCATAAAATCAAGACAGATACAGGAATTGAGATAAATTTCCCATTAAGTTATTACGATAACAGGGAGATGATAGAATTTGCAAATAACCCTGACGGATCAATATCAATCATAATCAAAAATGTTGGTAAAATAATAAACAAGAGGTAGGGAGAACCCTACCTCTTGTTATTTAATACAGTTATTTGTGTCGTTCAATAAGGCTTGAGGAAATAAAGGAGGGCAGGTATTTACGCCACAAAGGCTGTTCCTCCACATACTTATGGTTTGATATTGTATTATACAACCAGCTGCGGTCAAAGGAACCGCCCTTAAATGGTATATTTGCGGGTGGAGTTTCAGTATCCAACAAGCTTCTTCCATCCGTTTTAACATTATATGCAAGATTTGATGTTGCCAGTATAGTTGGAGAAACGTCAAGGAAGGATGCTACAACGGAATCTTCCCTGTACTTTTTGTGGTCAGGTGTAAGCAGAAACATGGGAACAAACTCAAAATATTTGTCACCCTCTATAAAGGAAGCCTGAGCAAAATCCTGTGAGTTTACATTGGGAGTATGGTCACCATAAATTATTATATATGTGTTACTATATTTTGCCTGAACCTTCTCAACAAAGTCCTGTATGGATTTATCAACATAACTAAAGGAATTATAGTAGTTCTGCACAATCTCATTTTCTATATCGTCGTAAGCCTTGTTATTATAGTAATGTCTTGCACTTTCAAAGGGGCCGTGACTTGTCATTGTTATAATATGGGTGTAAAAAGGTCTTGTACTTTTCTCAATCTTTTCAAAGGCAAAGGAGAAGACCTTGTCATCGGGTGCACCCCAGCCCTCGTCATCGTAGTTCATTGAGCTTATATCATAGAACTTTTTAAAGCCCATTTTTGAAAAAGCAATATTTCTGTTATAAAAAGTCCCAACATTACCATGAAATGCCATAGTATTGTAGGAGGCTTTACCGAGCTTGGATACAATGGAATTGGGGTAACTGTATGAAGACAGCTTGATTGCCGGGAAAGAATCAAGGGTTTCAACACTGTTTATAACTGAAAATTCGGCATCTGATGTACCACCGCCCTTATGATAGCTTAGTGTGTACGGGTAATAAACGCTGCTATCCATTAATGAGCCAAGGTAAGGCATAACATAGGAACCTTTATATTTTTGTTTAACAATATTCGAATCCATTGATTCAACTTGTATTACTACATAATTTGGCTGCTGTGAGGTACTCTTGGAAGTAGTTATGGAACTGGGGGAAGTAATGCTTTTGCCGTAATTGAATTGATTAATCAGCTTTTCTTCAGTGTTATTTTGAATTATATTAACTATTCCGTTTGTAACAGTACCGTACCTTTCAACTATCCGAGTTTCTCCGGAATACCTATCATCCATGAACTGTACCACAGACTGGCCGTTTGCAAAGTTAAATATCTCAATTACTAAAAGAATTACTGCAGACAAACCAATCACAGCATTTCGCAATAAAGGCAGCCTTGAATTTTTGACTTCCTGTTTGAAGCATTTAAAGAAAATATATAAAGCTACCGGAACATCAATAAAAACTACCAGCAGCTGAACACTTATCGGATTTGCAAAGTGGGAAGCTGAAATCATGGCTTCCTTAAACAATGAAATCCACTGAAGAAAATGCAGGTAACTGTGGTAGTAAAGGAAGTATGATATATTAGTAAAACAATATATACCTTGTATTATATACACGATTAAAAAAATGTAT
>JAEZIU010000268.1 GCA_023436485.1 Bacillota bacterium
CAGTTAAGGCTAAAGCCTGAAGAAATTGCAAACTTTGATATAAATAAGGCTGTTTACAGAAACAGAGTTATTGTTCCAATAGAGAGTATAAACAGGTCAAGCTTGAGAGCTCTGAGGTATGCAAAAACCATATCGGACAATATAACTGCTTTTAGTGTGGTCATTGATGAATCAGATGCAAAAAAAATAAAAGAAAAATTTAACGCACTCAATATGGATATTCCTATAGTTGTCAAGTATTCGCCTTTCAGAAAAGTTGTTGATCCGATGCTTAAATTCATTGAATCTGCTGAGTATGACTATCAAAACGGTGATATGATAACGGTTATACTTCCGCAATTTGCAGTTAAGAAATGGTGGCATAGGTTCCTGCACAACAATACCAGATATTATGTTGAAAAGGAGCTTTTAAAGCATAAGCATATAGTTGTATCAGTTATGCCATTACAATTAAGGGATGACGATTTTGTCCTTAATAATCATAAATATGATTGTTAAGCATGTTATAGAGAAATAAATAATAACATTATATAAATGAGGCGTGTTAAATGAAATATACTATTGGTATTGAATTGGGAGTTAAAAATATAGTTGCAGGTATACTTGATAAAAATGGTAAATTAATTCGTAGAGATACTGTACCCACAAACAAAGACAGAGAATTTCAAGAAATAATTAAGGATGTTTGTGTTTTAATAAGAAAAATAACCACAGATGAGGATATTGAACTTAAAAATATAAAATATATAGGGGTAGGATGTCCAGGGGTAACCGATAATAAGAGGGGTATTGTTTTAAAAAACTACTCTCTCAATTTCACAAATGCACATGTGAGGAGTGAAATTCAGAAGCATATAAACCTTCCTGTCTATGTAGAAAATGATGCAAATTGTGTAGCAATAGCTGAATATCTACTTGGTGCCGCATACGGTACCGAAAGTTCACTTACTATCAAAGTGGGAGTAGGTATCGGTGGAGGAATTATTATTGATGGAAGTATATATAACGGCTTTAACTTTGGTGGAACGGAATTTGGTCACATGGTTATTGAGTATAACGGAAGACAGTGCAGCTGTGGTAGAAAAGGCTGCTGGGAGCAGTATATTTCCGGGTCTACTCTTATTAATCAAACCAAACAACTTGCAGCAGAAAACCCGGATTCTATTTTAGGGAAAATGGTTATGAACAATGTTGCACAGATAACTGAATTGACAATATTTGAGGCCGCCAAGGCCGGTGACGAGAAGGCGAGAAGACTAAGTACTGAATTCGTAGAATATTTTGCTGAAGGCTTAACAAACATTGTAAATATATTAATGCCTGAAGTAGTAATAATTGCAGGACCTATAAGCAAACTCGGCAATGCAATTGTAAACCCATTAGTCGAGCTTCTGAAAGACAGAATATATTCGAAGGAGCTTAATCTTCCGGAGTTTAAAATGGCTGAAATGGGTAATGCCGGTATTGTAGTTGGTGCTGCAATGTTGGGATCTTTTAAGGATGAAAAACTTGATGATTTGGTATAATATACATTTGGGAGGCATTGTTATTTATGGCTGAAATAAAGTATGAAATAACTGAAAATATTGGTACCTTATCAGAATCCGGCAAAGGCTGGTACAAGGAATTGAATCTGGTAAGCTGGAATGATAGAGACCCAAAGTATGATATCAGGGATTGGTCTCCCGAACACGAAAAGATGGGCAAGGGTGTTACACTCACCAAAGAAGAACTGGTAGAACTGAAGAAACTTTTAAACAGCTTGGACATATAGTTCGGGAATACAAGGGCAAATAAAAGCATAATAACTCGTAATAAACCTATTCTAAGTAGGTTAAGGTACGCTGGAGTATACAGGTTATTATGCTTATTTTATTTGCTATTTTTATTTCATATATTTATAGGTGAAAATCAAAAAAAAGATAAAAGGAAGATAATAAATCTTAATTAGAGCATACAGGCTTAAATGTAAATACATCAAATTTATGACTTGTTGACACAATATCTAGAGAGTGATAGTATAATTGCACCAACATATTGTTAAGAACGATGAATATATACATATTCAAATTTTAATTTATTCAGATATAACCGTTTAAACAAAAGTGTCAGAAGCTGCTGTCATTTTGGATTGTGGCAAGACTTACTGTGCGATTATATCCATACTTTATTTTGCTTTTTTAAGCAAAGGTAACTAAATTTAATATACTGCAAAAGAAAAAATTGAGAAGGGTGGCTAGCCACATGATAACCAAAATCAGAAAGCGTGACGGAAGAGAAGTACCATTTAACATTGAAAAAATTGCTAATGCTATTTTTAAGGCAGCTAGTGCTACCGGAGGTAAGGATTACAGGACGGCAATGGAATTGGCAGAAAGAGTTGTTGATTTTATTGAATCAAGTCTCGACAGAAGGGTACCCAGTGTTGAAGAAATACAGGATGCAGTTGAAACAGTGTTAATTGAGACTGGCCATGCAAAAACGGCCAAGGAGTTCATTTTATACAGGGCCGACAGAACAAAGGTACGTGAAATGAACACACGCTTGATGAAGGTGTATGAGGAGCTTACTTTTAAAGATGCAAAAGATAATGATTTAAAACGTGAAAATGCAAATATTGACAGTGATACTGCTATGGGGACAATGCTAAAATATGGTTCGGAGGGTGCAAAGCAATTCTACGAAATGTATGTACTTAAACCGGAGCATGCACAGGCACATAACAATGCAGATATACATATACATGATTTGGACTTTTTAACATTGACAACTACATGCTGCCAGATAGACATTCAGAAGCTGTTTAGAGGCGGTTTTAGTACAGGACATGGATACCTTAGGGAACCAAACGATATCAGTAGCTATTCAGCTTTGGCATGTATTGCAATCCAGTCAAATCAGAACGATCAACATGGTGGTCAGAGTATACCGAATTTTGATTACGGAATGTCAATGGGTGTTGCAAAGACCTTTGAAAAGGGTTATAAGCAGAATCTAAGAAAATCGCTGGAATTGTTGATCGGAAATGATTTTACAAATGAAATTGCGGAGGCCCGTGAAGAAATATATAAAGGATTCGGTATAAGGCCGGCATTAAACAGGATGGAAGCATATATTAAAGCAGAAAAGAAAATTCTGTTGAAATATATTCCTGATGAATCCTTGCTTGAAAAGGCTCAGCATTTTTCAGTTAAGAAAACTGAAGAGGAGACTGACAGAATCACTTTTCAGGCTATGGAGGCATTTGTTCATAACCTTAACACTATGCATAGCAGAGCAGGAGCACAAACACCTTTCAGTTCCATAAATTACGGGACCGACACTTCTCCTGAAGGAAGGCTTGTGGTAAAAAATCTTTTACTCGCGACCGAAGAAGGCCTTGGAAATGGTGAAACTCCGATTTTCCCTATACATATATTCAAGGTAAAGGATGGAATAAACTATAAGGAAAGTGATCCAAACTATGATCTTTTCAAGCTGGCCTGCCGTGTCAGTGCAAAGAGATTGTTTCCTAACTTTTCCTTTATTGATGCTCCATATAACCTTAGATATTACAAGGACGGAGATCCCAATTCTGAAATTGCTTACATGGGCTGCAGAACCAGAGTTATCGGAAATACATACGATCCGGACAGGGAAGTAATATTTGGTAGGGGTAATTTAAGTTTTACGACTGTAAATTTACCTAGAATTGCTCTTAGAAGCAATAAAAATCTTAATATTTTCTTTGAAGAACTTGATAAGAAGATTGATCTGGTTATAGATCAGCTTTACGAAAGATTTCTTATTCAAGCAAAGAAAAAAGTTAAAAATTATCCTTTCCTTATGGGACAGGGTGTATGGATTGACTCTGAAAACCTCAATTGGGAAGATCAAGTTGGAGAAGTATTAAAACATGGAACACTTACCATGGGTTTCATTGGCTTAGCAGAGTGTCTCAAGGCATTAATCGGTAAGCATCACGGAGAATCCGAACAAGCTCAGAACCTGGGCCTTGAAATAGTAGGCTATATGAGAAAAAGAATGGACGAAGCAAGTGAGAAATACAAAATGAATTTTTCTCTGATTGCAACCCCGGCAGAGGGTACGTCAGGAAGATTTGTAAAGTATGATAAGAATGTATTCGGCAATATAGAGGGTGTGACAGATAAAGAATATTATACAAACAGCTTCCATGTGCCTGTTTATTATAAAATAAATGCTTTAGATAAGATAAAAACAGAAGCACCATATCATGAGTTAACTAACGGAGGACATATAACTTATGTAGAAGTTGACGGAGATCCACTGAACAATCTGGAAGCCTTTGAAAAGATAATTAGGGCGATGAAGGAGTCAGGAATAGGATACGGGTCAATAAACCATCCTGTTGACAGAGACCCTGTTTGCGGTTATACAGGAATAATAGGTGATACATGTCCAAAGTGTGGAAGAGGAGAAGACGAAGACAGGCATTTTGAACGGATCAGGCGTATTACCGGTTATCTTGTAGGAACACTCGAACGATTTAATGATGCTAAAAAAGCCGAAGTACGTGATAGAGTCAAGCATATGTAATTAATTTTATTATAGTGTAAAATATGCCAAATGCCGGATCATTTGGCATATTTATTGTGGTGATAAATATGAACAAACAGATAAGAATTTCAGGAATAATCAATGAATCTATTGTTGACGGCCCGGGAATACGAATGGTAGTCTTTGCACAGGGATGCAGACATAATTGTAAAGGTTGTCACAATCCGCATACGCATTCCTTTGATGGCGGTGAAATTATTGAAATTGAAGGAATAGTCGATCAAGTACGTAAAAATCCACTTTTGGACGGAGTAACATTCAGCGGGGGAGAACCCTTTGAGCAGGCAGGGGCTTTCGCTGTCCTTGCCAAGCGGATTAATGAACTCGGGCTTAATGTTATGGTTTATTCAGGATATACATTTGAACAGCTGATCGAACATTCAAAAGATCAAAAAGGCTTGATGGAACTTCTTAATAGTACAAAAATTCTGGTTGACGGACCGTTTATACAGGAACAGAAGGATCTTCTTCTTAAATTTAGGGGTTCGGCAAACCAGCGTATAATTGATGTTGAAAAAAGTCTGGCAAGTGGTAATATAGTAGATATGCATTTATAAAGGTAACAAACGGTGGCATTGAGAGGGTTATTTTGCTTACCGGGAATGGAGTTAAAATGGTGAATTTATTTGCAACTAAATCCAAAAAAAGGATTGAATTGGGATACATTTGGACCGTCATATTAATAGCTTTTTATACTGTATTTTTAACAATAACAGGCTTTCTACTTCAGCCAAATGCTTTTCATACTATAATACCTAATTTATTCAGGCACCCTTCTCTATTTATACTTAATGGTTTTCCTGTTTTAGTGGGTATATTGTTTTTTTACCTGGTATTTAATAATGTTTTTTTCTCAGTAGCACTGGTTTCAACTGTGTTCCATGTAGCATCCCTTATAAACCGCTTCAAGATTATTTTCAGAGACGATCCTTTTGTACCTCAGGATGTGTTCCTTGGTGCAGAAGCGGCAAATATAATGTCAGGTACAAAGATGAAGCTGGATATTACATTAATTACACTTGTTCTGATTTTTTCTTTGGCCATGCTTATTTTAGGAATATTTATAAAGTTTAAAAAAGTGAAATTACCAGTCAAAATAGTAGGATGTGTTGCTATAGTAGGTATGGCACTTTTATCAAATACATTTGTGTACAGTTCCAGAGAAATATACGATAGGATGCCATCAAAGTCAAAAGCATATGTAGCAGGGGTATTTAATGATGTTGGTTTCAATTATTGCTTTTTGTATAATATGAGTGCATACAATTTGGAAGTGCCTGATAACTACAGCAAGTCAGCTGCAGAAAAGCTAGTTAAGAAATATACAAAAAGTAAAGCCGCCCCAAAAGTCAGGGCAAATGTAA
>JAEZIU010000358.1 GCA_023436485.1 Bacillota bacterium
TCACCTCTGCTGTTTTAACTTCTTCTTTGTTGCCCGCATTATCTACTGAATAATAACTGATTTTGTGTAGCCCATCACCTTTTACTGTGAAAGATGTTCCCTCTGTATACTCTGATTCATCAACTGAATAATATGTTTTTGCAATCCCACTCTGGTCGTCTGTTGCAGTTAATGTAACTGTAGCATCTTCCTTTGACCAATCAGCAGGTAATTTTGCAGTGGTAACAGGTGCGGTATTATCTACCTTGACTTCTGCTGTTTTAACTTCTTCTTTGTTGCCAACCTTGTCAACAGAATAGAATGATATTTTATTGACTCCTACTTTATCTACCGTAATAGTAGTTCCTTCAACAAAATCACTATTATTTAAGGAATAATATGTTTTTGCAACTCCAGTCATATTGTCCGTTGCAGATAAGGTTACAACTACAGGACTCTTGTTAACCCAGTAGTCAGGAGCATCAGAATTTGTAACAGGTGCTTTTATATCAACAACAAGTACGGCTGTCACAATATTTGAAGGTTCTGATTCCCCAAAGGAATTACTGTATGCAGTAACATAAAATTGATGATCTTTGTAGGAAAGATTGTTGACCTGATAAGAAAGATTATTCAGGTTCTTTACAAGTAAAACAGGGGCTCCGTCTACTAATTCATAAACATTATAGCCGTTTGCATATGTAACAAAGCTCCAGGATATTGAAGCAGTTGTTGAATCCAATACCTTCACCGTTGCTTTAGGGGCCTGCATATCAGGAAAAACAATATTCTCTGTTATTCTGTTGGACGCTTCTGATTCTCCGAAACGTGTGTTATATGCAGTGACTTCAAAATTATGAACAGCCTCAGACAAATTATATATTTTAAAGCTAAGTGCTGTACCTTTATATAGTAATTGTCTTTCGCCACCGTTATTCTCATAAACACGATACTCGTTTGCCCAATTTGTTGCTTTCCATGATAAAGTTATATTGTTAACATCGTAAATGTTGTATGTGAGAACAGGCACTTCAACTATTGGCCAGATTAACTGAAAGTTTGTAGAACTACCTTCCGGCGACTCGCCAAATCTTGTACTGTATGAATTAACTTGATATTGATAATCTCTTGACGGCATATTTGCAAATGTTACTGTAGTAACATTACCGGTAAGAGTTTTCACCAGAGATTTTTGCCCGTCAACTATCTGATATACATTATACCCGGTTGCATAACTTGCAGCATTCCATTTCAGCACTATATCATTTCCATTTACAGTACTTTGTATTAGATTATCAGGTGCTGCCATAATTGGAAGAACTAATGATAAGTTAACTTCGGATACTTCTGCTGATTCTCCGAATACCCGTGATAAAGAAGTTACTTCATAGTTATACTCCCCTGCCGGCATATTTGTAAATGTTACATATGTAGTTGCAACATTCTTGATTAATTTCTTCTGTCCGTCAATAACCTGATAAATGTTGTAACTGTTTGCCGCCTCTGCTGCCGACCACTTTAATGAGATGTCATTCCCGTTTACAATACTGTATTCCAGATTAGCAGGAGGTAACATCTGCTGGCTTATATTCAGTGAGACTTGACTTCCTTCAAGGGACTCGCCAAAACGACTGCTTACTGAGTTAACCACATATGTGTGGTCGCCGGGCTGAACATTTGATAAAGTACTAGTATTTGAATAAACGGTGGTTTTAAGGACTTTTTGCCCATTTGTTATTTCGTATATTTTATAACTGTTCGCGTAATTCACTGCATCCCATGATAATACCACATTATTGGCATTTTGAATCTTGTATGTCAAATTGCCGGGTGCAGTCATTGTAGGGAAAACAACAGACAACTTAATTTCTGCACCACTTGAGGATTCTCCAAATACTGTTGACGTTGAAGTAACTACATATTGATAATCCCCGGCGGGCATGTTTGATAAAGTGACTGATGTAGTTGTAACTGATTTTACTAATTTTTTCTCTTCATTTACCACTTGATAAATATTATAGCCGGTTGCATATTGCGAAGCAGTCCATTTTAATGTAACATCATTTCCGTTTGCAATAGTATATACCAAGTCGGTAGGAGCAAGCATTTCTTGTTTTATAGTCATCGAAACCTTGTTTCCATCAGAAGATTCACCAAATCGACTACTTACTGAGTGAACAACGTATGTGTGATCACCTGCTTTTATATTGGATAATCTTGCCGTTGGTGTATATACGGTTGTTACAAGTACCTCTTTGCCGTCAACCAGCTCATATACTTTATAGGAGTTAGCATATGTTACAGCTGACCATGTTAGCACCACATTGTTTACATTCTGAATAGCATATGTAAGCTCGGTAGGCGCAATCATAATCGGGAAAACTAAAGGGAATTTAACTTCTGATCCGTTTGATGACTCTCCAAATACTCCGGATACTGATGTAACTACAAAATCATATTCTCCGGCAGGTGAATTTGTAAATGTAATAGATGTAGTTGTAACATTCTTTTTCAGTACTTTTTGTCCGTCTACTACCTGATATACGTTATAGCTGGTAGCATAATCTGCTGCTGTCCATTTCAATGTAATATCATTTCCATTTGCAATACTGTATTCCAGATTTAATGGTGCTGCCATGTCCTGTTTTACTGTAATTGAAATTCGACTGCCTTCAACAGATTCTCCAAAACGACTGCTTACCGAGTGAACCTCATATGTATGGTCTCCGGCAGATACATTCGATATAGTGGAAGTCAAACCAGTTGCTGTAGTCTTCAGTGTCTTTTGGTCGTTTACAACTTCATAAATTTTATAGCTGTTGGCATTATCTGATGCACTCCAGGAAAGTACAACACTATTTACATTCTGAATCTTGTAAGTCAGATTCTCCGGTGCCTTCATAGTAGGAAAAACTATTGAAAAAGTAACTTCCGACCCACTTTGAGATTCTCCGTAAAGTGTGGATACTGAGGTAACGATATAATGGTACTCTCCTTCGGGCATATTTGTGAAAGTTACTGAATTTGTGCTTACAGTTTTTTTCAACTGCTTTTCTCCGTTAACTACCTGATAAATCTGATAGCTGTTTGCATTTGCAGCTGCCGACCAAGTTAATGTTATATCATTCTGATTAGCAAGACTGTACTGTAAATTATCAGGCGGCAACATTGTCTGTCCTTTTATTGTTGCAGTGAGAGTGCTTCCTTCCATTGACTCCCCATAGGTAGCAGAGTAAGAATGAACCTCATAGGTATAATCGCCGGCAGTCAGGTTGTAAAAAGTCGCAGTATTTCTGGTAACTGTGCTTTTTAAAACCTTTTGTCCGTCTATTACCTGATATATTTTGTAGTTTGTTGCATTAGGCACACTTGCCCAACTTAAAACTATATCTTTATCATTGTTTACAGTGTAGGAGAAGTTACTCGGTGCCGGCATCAAAACATCTCCCAGAGTTGCCGTTACTTTGCTACCTTCCGTAGACTCACCAAAGCGTGAGCTTACCGAGTGAACAACATATGTGTGAGTACCTGCAGGTATGTTTGTAAGTGTTATTGTTGTTGTATTAGCCGTTGCTTTCAATTCTTCCTGACCTTCAATAAGTTCGTAAACATTATAGCTGTTTGCATATGTTGCCGAATTCCAAGTCAATATAACATCCGTACCATTTTGAATCTTCGAAGCTAAGTTGCCCGGTGCTGCTAAGGCGGGAAAAACCACATTAACTTCCAAAGAAGTTGATAGAGAAGATTCACCATACAAAGAATTTACTGCTGTTACGGCATAGGAGTAAGTTCCTGCCGGTACATTAGTTAAAGTACATGTTCGACCTGTTACAGATGTAAGCAGTGTTTTTTCACCTTCGGCTGATACTTTGTATATATTATACGTTTGTGCATATAATGCTGCTGCCCAGTTTAAGGTAACGTCGTTGATATTTTGAAAAGTATTGGTAAGTGAATCGGGTGCTTGCATTTCCGGGTAAACAATATCAACAGAGGCGGGTGCGCATGGCCCTGATTCACCATCTGCACTGAGAGTGGAAACCACATAAGTATAAGTGCCTTCCGGAAGATCATTAAAAGTGAAGTATGTAGATGTAGTCGTTCCCAGTTGTTTAAGCTGCCCCTCACTTATTCCGTATATATTGTAGCCACTTGCTCCATATACGGAATTCCATGTTACTTTTACATCATCAGGTGATGTAAGTTGAGCCGTCAGATTGCTTGGTGGTAATATGCTGCTATTAGATGCGGCTAATACAGTTGACGGTATTAGCATCAAATTAAGGCAACAGACTATCAAAAGCAGGCTAATAAATTTAAAACCAAACTTTTTTTTCATCATTTGACCCTACCTTTCTTTGTGAAAAAAGTGAACAAGGCCAAAAGAAAACCTGAAATAAGCAAGCAACTATGAATTTGTTTCCCCGCCCAGTTTTCAGGTTTTTTCCTAATGACTTTAAATATTCCCTTTTTCACTAAATTTTTAGATATTAGTTAATAATCTTCTTTATATCTATACCCAAATTTTACTATATTTTACTTGCACAAACAATGTTTAAAGATATATTTTTAACGTGTGTTCTTTGCTATATATAATAAGACCGCCTAAAAAAATGGTGTAAAAGTAAGATAAATAGCCAATAAATTCAACTTTAAACTAAAAATATTCCATTATCAATAATAAAAGCAAGTTATACAATAAATACATATATGGAATAATGTAACAGATTTTAAAAGACCTATAATTTTAATCTAAGGAGGAATAGTGAAATATGAAAAAAAGATCTATATTTATTATTGGATTGGTTCTATTAATGGTAATCCAAGGACAAGTTTATGCAGCATCATTCATTAACTACTTTACAGCAACACCTATTATAGAATCCTTGTCATCTTCTTGCTGGGGTGCCGCTGATGTAGGTCCCCGCGATCAATCTAACGGTTTGGAAGACAGAACAATGTCAAAGTATTGTTATTGGGATGGAGGAATCATTAAGGGGAAAGATGGCAAATACCATATGTTTGCAAGCCGTTGGGATCAGAGTGCCGGCCATAACGGTTGGTTTGGCTCAGTAGCTATTCATGCAACAAGTTCTAACCTCTACGGCCCTTATACAGATCAAGGCGTGTGCTGGCCCAACGATCAGGGCGGTAAAGGCCATAACGTGGTTCCCCTTCAACTGAAGGATGGTCGGTATGCTATTGTTGTGAGTGAAACAAGGCGACCGGCAGATATTTTTGTTTCCAATTCTCTGGATGGACCATGGTCAAAGTTGGGCAGTATGTCCATTGCTTCAAATTCATACTCATCCCTTTTCACAGCATCAAATGTTTACATTATGCTACGCCCGGATGGACGTTATGAGGCCATTGGCAGAGATGCAGTAATTGGTATTTCTGATAATATTCTTGGGCCTTATACTATTCAGGGAACTAATATTTATGCCAAGACCCAGGGGTGTCCGACAGGCAATATGGAAGATCCGGTTATCTGGTACAGTGGCGATCAGTATCATATTGTCGTCAACAAGTGGGACACAAGAAAAGCATATCACCTTACTTCAAAGGATGGTATCAGCAACTGGAAGCTTCAATCAGGATATGCATATGATCCGACATCTAATTTTATTCGCTATACAAATGGTACGGTTAACCATTGGAATAAGCTGGAACGCCCCAATGTTTATATGGAGGACGGTCATGTTGTTGCAATGACACTTGCAGCGATTGATGTTGCAAAAGACAAGGAACTTGGCAATGACAGGCATGGCAGCAAGGTTATCGTTATTCCGTTTGATGGTGCTAGCCTGGATCAAGTTGATACTCAACCTATATCAGCCTTTACGCAGATAGAAGCAGAGAATTTCAGCGACCAATCCGGAATCCAGTCTGAAGCCTGTAACGAAGGCGGTGAGGATATGGGGTATATTGAAAATGGAGACTATGCAGTATACAACAATGTGGATTTTGGCACCGATGCAGCAGGTTTTCAAGCCAGGGTTTCCAGTGCTACCAGCGGCGGCAATATAGAAATCAGACTTGACGGTATCACGGGTACTCTTGTAGGAACTTGTCCAGTCACTTCAACTGGGGATTGGCAGACTTGGACTGATGCAAAGTGCAGTATCAGCGGAGTAACTGGAAAACATGATTTATATCTGAAATTTACCGGAGAAAGCGGATACCTATTCAACTTTAACTGGTTCAAATTTACTAAAAAAGATGTAGTACCTGTTCTTTCCGGAGATCTGAATGGAGATAACAGCGTTGATGCAACAGACTATGCTCTGATGAAAATGTATCTGCTTGGGACAATTACGGATTTCCCCGCACAAAATGATCTTGCAGCAGGGGATCTCAATAGTGACGGTGTAGTCGATGCAATTGATTTTGCCGTTTTCAAGAAATACCTTCTAGGTGATATTGCGAAATCAGTGGTATTTTAATCACATACAAATATAATCGCAACAGCTTTAGCCTACATCGTGTTTTTCGTCCATTAACGAAAGTCCTCCTTTTGATTGAGTAGTCGGCGAAACCTACTCTATTCTATCAAAAGAAGGACTTTTTATTTTTGTGCTAAATAATTCTAATCTTACTCCAATGGTTTGTATTGTTCAATTTGTGCATCCCCGAAAGTCCCCATCTCATTGTATGCTGCCACAGCAGCATCTATAACATGAAATGCCAGTGCAGCCCCGGAACCCTCACCTAAACGCATTTCCAGCATAAGCATGGGAGCCATGTCAAGCACTTCCATTATTCTCTTGTTTCCCGGTTCAGCAGAACCATGTGAAGGAAGAATATAATTTCTGCACTCAGGCTTTATTTTTATGGCCGCCAATGCAGCGGCAGCGGAGATAAATCCGTCAATCATAATAGGAAGCTTATAGGCAGCTGCTCCAAGGAAACACCCTGTAAGTGCTGCAATGTCAAAGCCTCCTACCTTTGCCAGTACGTCTACAGGATCAGCTGGATCAGGTTTATTTATGTCAATTGCTTTTTTGATAACTTCGGCCTTATTGACAATACCTTCCTGGGTTAGGCCTGCACCTCTTCCTACCATTTCACCTATTTCGTATCCTGTAAGTACAGATGCTACAGCACTGCTTGTAGTTGTGTTTCCTACCCCCATTTCACCGGTTCCAAGGAGATTTACACCTTGTTCCTTCAGTATTCCTACTATCTCAATTCCCGTCTCAATTACCTTTATAGCCTCATCTCTGGTCATTGCCGGGCCTTTCACTATATTCCAGGTACCTTTTCTTATTTTCCTGTTTAATATTCCCGGACAGTCAATATCATCATCAACACCAACATCTACTACAACGGTATCAGCTCCCGAATGTCTTGAAAGAACGTTCACACCGGTAAAGCCTTTTAGAAAATTTTGTGTAACACTGGAAGTAACGCTTTTAGGGCATGAACTGACCCCTTCTTCAACTACTCCGTTATCTGCACACATTATTACGATTTTTTTATTTTTTACACTAGGAAACAATTCTCCGGTTATTCCCGCCAGCTGTTTTACAATTTCCTCCAAACGGCCCAAACTTCCCAAGGGTTTTGTCAGGCTGTCCAATCTTTTTTGTGCCTTCTGCATTATCTCAATATCAAGCTCTTCAATAGCATTCAATGCTTCTGTAAAAGTCATAATTTATCCCCCACAAATTATCTTTTAGTAAAATAAAGTATTATTAACCAAATACCAGCAAATACGAAATTATTAAAAATATGGTCTGATTTAATTCACAGACAGCTCCGAGAACATCCCCCGTCGCACCTCCGATTTTTCTACCCAAAAATTTGACCAGCATTGCTGCTGATAAAAACATGAAAATGCAGAGAAAAATACCCGTAAATCCTTTAAAAGCCATAAATGTTAAAATACTGATTATCACTGCTATTACCAGCTCTTTTAATCCACAAAAATCAATAAAGGATTTTCCCAACCCCGGTCCGCTTCTTGCATACTTTGAAACGGCTGCCCCCGCAACCGAGCCTATTCTACCTGCCACAGGCATAAGTACCAGAGTAAAACACATATGAGCTGAAATTATAGAATAAATTAGTACCGCATTCAGCCCTAAGATACAAACAGTAACCAATACTGCATATGTTCCTACCCTACTGTCTCTCATTATTTCCAATATTTTTTCTTTAGGTCTGTTGGAGAAAATACCGTCGAAGGTGTCACCTAAACCATCCAGATGAATTCCTCCGGTTAATAGTATGTATGTAATAACTACAAGTACGGCAGATATAGCAGGGGCAAAAAACATATTCAGTACATAGCCCGCACATGCAACCACCCCTCCTATTAGCAAACCAATCAACGGTGCTAAGGCCAGTCCCTTGCCGAAATCCTCATCACCTACATTCAAATTCACAGGAATAGGAATTGTAGTCATAAATTGAAGCAAAAGTAAAAAACGTTTTAAAAGTATCATTCTTTATTCTTCTTTCATGTATTATTTTATTTTCACAGGAATGCCTGAAACGCACAAATAAACGTCTTTAGCAGCAGACGCAAGTTTCTGATTTACTCTGCCTTGAATATCACGAAAGAGTCTTGCACTCTTATTATCCGGGACTATACCCATTCCGATCTCATTTGTAACCAGAATAAATGGAATCCCTGAACTCCTTGCAGCGGCTAAAAGTCTTTCCATTTGAATATTAACAGCCTCTTCCACTGCAATCATATCGTCTTGAACCATTTTATCAAAATCAGGACATTCTTCAAACATTATATTGGTAATCATTACTGTGATACAATCCAGAAGAACAGCTTTTTTATTTCGGCACTTATTTTCAAGTAGTATGTCCATATTCTTATAAGCCTCAAGGGTTTCCCAATTTGCAGGGCGTTGCTCCCTGTGCTTTTTTATTCTGTTCTTCATTTCATCATCAAAAGGTATCGCTGTTGCCACATACAGCACTTCGCTGCCGTATTCCTTGGCCAGCATTTCCGCATACGTACTCTTACCGCTTCTTGCCCCACCTGTAATTAATATTATTTCACCTGCAACTGCTGATTCCATGATTTATCCTCCCAATGACTTAAAGCATACCTAAAATTATAAACTATTTACCGGCAGTACTGTCAAGTAACTTATTAAGTAGTTTCTCATATGTTCAGCACGTTTATTTTTTTAAATGTAACACATATTATATGTAAACGTATATTGGAAAGGAAAATAACATGGGACTAAAAAAAATTATTATATCAATGTTTATATTTTTATTCCTTTTTCAGACAAGCACTTCCGCTTATGAAAGCATAAGTTACCTATATGCAGGAAACACAACAACCTATATAAATAATGTTAATCGTTCCGGTACAAACCTAACAACAGTTTCTCCCGATTATTTTGAAATAAACAGTAACGGAACTTTAAAAAATACCATCAAGGTGGACCCTCTTTTTGTGGAAACCATGCACTCACGGGGAATAAAAGTAATACCCTACCTTAGTAATAACTGGGACAGGACTCTCGGCAGGGCGGCATTGGCTAATCAAAACTCATTTGTAGCCAGTTTGAGTGCCGAAATTGTACGACTTGGTTGTGACGGGGTAAATATAGATATTCAAAACCTTGTCGAATCAGACCGTGATGCATATACAGCTTTTATAAAACTTTTACGTTCTTATATGCCAAAAACAAAAATATTGACCGTGTGTGTAGCGGCTAATCCTTGGGGATCAACTATTGGATGGCAGGGTTCCTATGATTACGCGGCATTAGGTACCGTTTGTGATCAGGTATTCATAATGGCTTATGACGAGCATTACACCGGAAGTGCACCGGGTGCGGTAGCCGGCTTTTCTTTTGTTGAAAAAAGTGTAAACTATGCACTGAAATATGTTCCTTCTACAAAAATAGTTTTAGGAATACCATTTTACGGGAGATATTGGAAACAGGGTTCAACAGGCGGCGGCTACGGAGTAACTGTCTCGGATGTTGAACGTCTGGTATCTACCTGTAAATCCACAACCTGGTATGACAGTACAGCCCAATGTGCCCGTGCAACTGTAACGGTAACTTCAACAGATAATGCGGTTATCTGGGGAAGCAGCAAACTTTCAGCCGGTACTTACGATATTTGGTATGAGGATGAAACATCTCTTGAAAAAAAGCTATCCCTTGTTTCAAAATATAACCTTTTGGGTGCAGGTAGCTGGGCATTGGGACAGGAGCCGCAACGTTTCTGGAATAATTACAGCCAGTGGCTGATCGGTAAACCATTTACTGATATTTCAAGCCACTGGGCACAAAGTTACATTATAGATTTGTTTCAAAAAGGCATTGTCAGTGGTATGCCCGACAAGCGTTTCGTGCCTGACGGCAGCCTTACCAGAGCCGAAGCCGCAGCATTGCTTGTAAAAACACTTGGCCTTCAGAATGAAACCGCAACTGCTTCCTTTGCCGACACTCAAACCCACTGGGCATCAAAACAAATTGCCATAGTAAAGGAAAAGGGCATATTCAGCGGATATTCGGGTAATCTGTTTTACCCTGAAAGAAAAATTACCCGAGAGGAATTTGCCGTAGTATGTGACAAGATACTCTTCACTCCCGATACTGTAGATTTTTCTCAAAGAATTTTCAGTGATGTGAGTCCTGAAAGTAACTCATGGTCAAATAAATCAATCATTGTACTGTCAATGAATAATATTCTTTCAGGTTACCCGGATGGCACCTTCGGACCCAAAAAAACCATTACCAGAGCAGAAGCTACCAGAGTAATAGCTGCTTTAATGGGATACCCGGGAGGATTTACAATATCACCGACTAATATTCAGAATCCGACACCTGTACCTCCGAGATAAGATTGAGCAAAAAAACAGCTGAGAGTTCCAAATTGAAGAACTCTCAGCTGTTTTTTGTCAAGTAATATTTATTGGTTAGTAGTCTGTGTAATAGTTGCTGCACCTGAGCTTACATCAAAGAAATATGAACCGCTTCCTCTGTATGAAAGAACCTTTATCTTATATGTTCCTGCAGTAGTTGGTGTATAGCTTATTATTTCCTGTCTGGTTGCTGTTTCTGAAGAAGCAACCTCTGCTCCGCTAGGATTGTAGAGATATACGTCGAAATCCTGAGAAGATGACCAGTTGGGATGAATCAATGTTATGGCTATAGGATATGTAGTATTAGGTACAGAGATCGTATATTCATCATAACTGTTACTTTTTGCTAAAGAATCTGCTTTATAAATATGGTTTGGAACGGCAGGGCCGGTACCCGTAAAATTACCTGCTTGCTTTATAGCTGCATAACTATCCAGTCTACCAAATCCATAATCCAAATCCTGTCCGGCAGGACCCCAGTCCTGAGCTGTGCTTGTAATTATATTTACAACCTGTGCTGCTGTAAGACTTGGATTTGCATCAAGAATCAATGCTGCTGTTCCTGATGTAAAAGGTGTTGCCATGCTTGTTCCGCTATAAGCTATGTATTTATTGGTTGAATTAGCCTGTACTGCTGTTATCTGATAACCCGGAGCAGCTATATCAGGTTTAACTCTACCATCAGCTGTCAGACCTCTGCTGGAGAAATCCGCCAGGAAGAAACCTTTTTCTCCCACATCTCCAAAAGCACCGACAGTCAGAGCTTTTGTTGCTGCTCCCGGAGAACCTATAGTTGCCTTTCCCGGTCCTGCATTACCTGCTGCAACTACAGGTACAATTCCTGCGTTGAAAGCATTATTAATTGCTACAGATGTTGAATCTGTGCCATCTGAGCTTGCATCAGTACCAAGACTCAGACTTATAATTCTGATATTGTATTTGGCTTTGTTTGTTACAGCCCAATCTATTGCGGCTGTGACGTTACTCATAGTACCGCTGCCGGCTGAATCCAAAACTTTCAAACCAATAAGGGACGCGCCCGGTGCAACTCCCTTATAGCTTGAGTTACCCTCTCCTGTGCCTGCAATAATGCCTGAAACATGGGAGCCATGGCCATTATCATCATAAGGAGTTGTTCTATTGTTAACCCAATCCTTCCATGCTATTACCTTACCGCCGTCAAGGTCCACATGGCTTGCGTCAATACCTGTGTCAATAACTGCAACTACAACGTCACTTGTGCTGTATGTTGTAGGTGCATTATCACCATCACCGTTAACATTAAAATCAGATTTGGCCTGAGTTACTCCAAAGGAACTTGTTGCAGTGTTCAAAGTAGCATGAACGGGTGCATCATATTCAACCTGCTGAATCAAATCTGATTTTTCAAGCTGGCTGATTTGCTTTTTTGTTAAGTTTAAAGCAACACCGGGAATATTCTCAAATTTATGCTTAAGCTTAGGGTTGCCCAAAAGCTTTTCAATTGATGAAAATTCAGTATCAGAGAGCTTTTTATTAAATAGCACTGTAACAGGTATTTCAGCACTGTCGGAAGATTCGTCAATTTTCTCTTTAAGATTTACAAACAACTTACTGTCGGGGCTTTTGGTAATTTTAAATGTCGGACTTTCGGATTTTGCTGCTTCGTTTAACGGCTTAGCAAAAGTAAGTGTTTGTGTACCTACAATTGTAAACACCAATGTTAGAATAAAAAATAGTTTTATTAATTTACTTTTTCTCATAAATATCTCTCCCCTCTATTTTTGCTATAGTTATTTAATTTACCGTGGTACAAATTTACATAACTTGATCCATAATTTATTTGATAACATAATTATTAAAACTGCGCAATTGTATAGTAAACCTACCAACGGCACGGCTGCCTTGGAACTCTTATGCAATAATACATACTTGCATTTTTGCATCATACGTATAAAAGTGGCATAGTGTGAATTTATTACTTACAGATACCTCACGGTTATGTTTTGCACAACGCTGTGTAAAGATATTTCCTGACCATTCAGGATAACCCTATAGAGTAAATGAATAAAGCATGCTTCCTTATTCACTTTAAAATAATATACCACTTCCAATATATGGATGTCAATATATTTTTTGAAATTACTGGAAATTCTTTATAGAAATAGACTTTTGGTTATAACAAAAACAGGGATTCACAAGATCCCTGTTTTAAAAAGAAATATTTAGTAATATTATAATAAGACTTATATTTGATCAACCATAGTTTCAATCCTTGAAGCTGCTTTCTCAATTGCTTCCTGCCGTTCAAGTTCTGTGGTTCCTGTTCCATCCACCAATAGTTCTTCAAATTTGCTTATACCTAAAAATCTCATGATATCGTGTACATAATTTAAACCCTTATTTAAAGCAGGTCTGATAATCCATGGAATATTTCCTCCTGATGACTGTACATAAATAAACGTACGCTCTTTATCATTTAACAAACCATAAGGCTTATTTTCATCAAAAGCAATTGTCTTACCTGTTTGAATAACACAATCAATGTATTCCTTTAAGGGAGCCGGAAAAGACAAGCTCCACATGGGCGATGCGATTACATAAATGTCCGCATCTCTGAACTGATCACACAGCTTTATTATCTGGTTTACTTCATTCTGCTCATCTTGAGGCAACTTTGCCAAAGCCTCCGAATTTACAATAGCACTCCTGCTTTCAAAGTAACTGTATTTCAACTGTGGTATGTGCTCTTTGTACAAATCTACTTCTTCAAGCACCATACTTGGGTGTTTTTCAAGTATACTGTTAATGAGCATTCTTGCAACTGTTTTCGAAGAAGACATCTCTTCCGGTTTTGTATTTACACTAATATATAGCAGCTTTTTCATAAATATCCCCCCGTAGATTTTTTGGATATTTATAATATTTGCATATAAAATGTAAATATACTAAAAAAATATAGAAGTGCTATATAAGCTTTCTCTTTTTAAATGGTACACATAAAAATCTTGCAAAAGATTTTCTTTTAGTAAGCCACTCTATATGAGAATCATTTTTTGTATCTGAAAGCATTTTAGGTATAAAGAATTTTGCAACTGTTTCAGGTTTATCTCCAAGCGTATTAAAAATAAATTGAAATTTGCTATCATCTAATACGGGAGAAGCTTCCCCATCAGGAGTTTTAGTCATAAAATCGGTTAGCATCATTCCCGGAGACAGCCTTCCTGCTTTAACGGGAGTACCTTCCAGTTCCTTTGCCAAAGCACGAGTAAAATATGTCAGCGCCCTCTTGGATGTACCATAGAGAATAGTTTTAACCTGAATCATGTCATTTGAACCAAGACCCTCCATATTATAAATTCTTCCACCACCCTGTTTCAGCATATTTTTTGCCGCAACCTGTGAACCGTAAACCATTCCTTTAATATTGGTATCAATGAGTTTGTCTACATAAGGAGCTTCTGTGTTATATATAAATTCATGGGGACAATTCTGCCCTGCGTTATTTATCCAAATGTCAATCCTGCCCCACTTTTGAGCCGATTTGTTCCAAAGATTCACAACATCACTTATGCTGTGAACATTGCAGGGTACATAAATGTATTTGTCTGCAAACTCTTTTAGTTCATTAGCCGTTTCATCAGGAATACCTTCGCCCCTACCTGAAATTGTAACATTGCACCCTTCCTTCATAAATTCAATTGCCATACAACGTCCTATACCTCTGGTACTCCCTGTAATAATAATGTTTTTCATTCAGCATACACCTCCATTGCTTTTATTGGGATATTAAAATACCTATATTTTATTTTACCAAAAAAATACAAACGCATGTTATTAAAAATTTTCGTTAAGTCCCATCTGAATCATTACCATATTGTATATTCCTTTTATATCCATAGTTTGAGTAAAGCCAGTTGAATTTCTTTTTCTGTTTTAGTATCAACGTTGCTTGTGGCTTCATCCAGGATAAGTATTGGAGCATTGCATAAAACGACTCTTGCTATTGCAGAACTCTAAAGTATTATAATAAATACGTTCTATTATTACAATTGTATGAAATCCTATAACAAACCAAATGTCATATTCCATTTTTTCCCATCATAAATTTAATAGTGCAATAATAAGAAAGGTTGTGATATTATGAAAAAACAAAGGTTTACTCATCCTGAAAGATGGATTCTGATTGGTATCCCGTTTGTATTCATAGTAGGTTCTATTTTTCACTTTTTGTATGATTGGTCAGGGCAAAACATCTTAGTAGGGTCCATTTCCGCAGTAAACGAAAGTGTGTGGGAACATGCAAAGCTGCTGCTGGTTCCGACCATATTATGGTGGTTGGTTTATTATTTGGCGAAACAAAAGAAATACGGAATAGATGCCAACCTATGGTTTACCGGACTGCTGGTTGCCATTGTTTCTTCCATACTTTCAATGATATTTTTTTACTACTTTTACACACAGGCCTTTGGAACACAATCACTTTATGTAGACATCTTTATCTTTTTATTGGCCATTGTTATCGGTCAGTGTATGGGGCTTCATTTCTACAGATATTCAGAGGGTTTGGGAGCAGGATTTTCAATTTTACTTATTGCTGGCATTTTTGCATTATTTGTTTTCTGGACATTCCAGCCTCCACAACTTCCTCTTTTCTTTGACAAAGTTAATGGCAAATACGGAATATAGGCATCCCTTACGTTATAAAAAAGTGCTTGAACTTTACAGTTCAGGCACCTTTTATTGAAATCTCATAGAATGTTTTTCCCGCTATTTTTGACATATACCAGTTATAAAGGTGATTGACGGATATAGCAAAATTCAGGTTGCCCGATTCCATACCCGATGAATTAATACCAATTACCTGACCATACATGTTAAAAAGAGCACTTCCGGAACTTCCGAAAGTAATTGGAGCAGAAATCTGAATAAGATTTACATCTCCCTCTTTTCTGAATCCACTTATAATTCCATCTGAAACAGTATTCTTCAATCCATAAGGACTGCTTATTGTTACTATCTGCTGCCCCTTTACCAAAGTCTTGCTAAATCCCAGCTTTAGCGGAATCATATCCGGCTTTTGTTTGGTCTTGAGCATAGCAAGATCCAGTGTCTGGTCCCCTTCCACAACACCGGCTATTTCGTACTGGCTTCCATTTTCAGTTTCCACGATAATACTCTGTGCATCCTTAATTACATGGTAATTTGTAACTATAACCCCTTCGCCTATATAAAAACCACTTCCCTGAGAAAAAGGAACTTTGTTACTATCTAAGCTGTATATCATTACTGTACTTTTATCAAAGGCTGCTATTTGCTCAATAGTTAGCTTTTGCTCTGTATATTTGCTTAGCATTTCACCGATAAGGGTTTGGTCAAGCTGACTGTTAAAGGTTGTTTCCGGCTCGCTTATGATAACAAGTTTACTGTAATAGAACACATTTTTACCGATACTTTCCGATAGTGATTTCACCGGGATATATGTTCTGTTATCCTTAATAAAAGGAGCAACATCGCTTATAAAACCTATTCCGTTTTTATACACTGTTTTGTTACCTATCTGCATTACTACAGTGTTTTGGCCGGATTTTACGGTAACCTTTCTGCTTGCCCCATCCCATTGCACAGTACAACCATAGTTTTCAGAAATAAACTTAACGGGCAGCATAGTTCTGCTGTTTTGAATAATGGGTACAACTGAACCGTTAGTGGGATCAATTAATTTCTCCGCATTGTTTACATAAGCTTTGTTATTCCCAATGTATAATGCAATTGAACCTGCAGGAAGTTCTGTAGTGTCTGCTGCCATGGCCACTTCAGGAGTAAATACGGCAAAAAGCAGAAAAAGCAAAAGGAAGTGCGACAATATTTTCTTACACATTTTACCCTCCAATGAATAAAAAAGAAGTTGACATAATATCTATAAGGACAATTTTATCTTATGCTTGTTTTAGTTTCAACAGGTATGTGTTTACATTAGAGTCTTGTAGTGATTTCCCATTAATATGTAAATTCATCCCTACTCCGCCTATAAAGGTTGGGATATTGCTTTTATTAACCATTCGGCCCCCAAAAAACCGTATAAAAAAACACCTGCCAGTTATTAAATCTGACAGGTGTTTTTTTATACGGTTTTTATACTGCCGTCCAGCCTCCATCTACAAATACAGTTTGTCCTGTAACGTAGCTGGAAGAATTAGCTGCAAGGAATATTAATGCACTGTTAAGTTCGCCCATGCTTCCGACTCTTCCCATAGGACATCTGAAACTGACAAAATTATTAAACTCTTGATTGCTTAAAATATCTCCGGTCATTTCGGATTCAAAAAATCCCGGTCCTATAGCATTTACTGTAATCCCGTATTTTGCCCATTCAGCAGCCAATGCACGTGTAAGGTTTATGACTGCGCCCTTTGATGCATGGTAACTTGAATTTTGGGTTGCGGTGTTTGCTATATGTCCAAACATAGAGGTTATATTAATTACTCTGCCGTACTTGTTTGATATCATGTTTTTTCCTGCTTCTCTGGCAAACATGAATACTCCTGTCAAGTTAGTATTAAGGACCCGGTTCCATTGTTCAGTCGTATGGTTTTCAGCAGGAACAACTTCCGCTACACCTGCATTGTTCACCAGAATGTCAATCCTACCCATCTTATCAATTATAGCAGCAACTGTTTCTTTAACTTCCTGTTCATTTGAAACATCACATTTGAAAGCCAGACATTTTCTTCCCATTTTCTTTATTTCTTCAGACACATCATTAAGCTTTTCAAGTCTTCTTGCAACTATTACCAAATCAGCCCCTTGTCTTGCCAGAGCTTTTGCAAATTGTACACCTCTTTCTTGTTTCTATTTATAGTTTATTTATATCCTTTTTTCATTAATACAAACACTAATTTTTGTTGCAAAAGAAAAAGAGTATCGCCAGCTACTTTTTCAGTAGTTTAGTGACACTCCGTTTTGAAACTGCTTCACGTTTTTATTTGTGTAAATCTGACAGTAACTTTGTACCGTTTCCAATATTGTCCATTTCATTTTCACGAATTAGTGTTACAAAAGCCTGCTCAGGTATATTTAATGTTTCGCTTGCTTTTGAAACCAATTCCTTAACAAGAGTAGCTTTTTGCTCCTTTGACATTTTACCTGCTTCTATAGTAATTACCGGCATTTTACAACCTCCTTTTCTAAAATATATTTTAACCTTTTTCTATTTCTTCAATCAATTGTTGTACATCCTTGGAACTGGTTGCCCAACTTGTGCAGAACCTCACGGCACTAGTATTATCATCAATTTTCTGCCAGTATGAATATTCAAAATTCTCCTTTAGCCTTTTTAAAACGCTATTTGGCAATATTGGGAACTGTTGGTTTGTTGTTGACGACATAAAAAAACTATAACCTTTTTTTATAAGAGCCTCTTTTATTTGCATCGCCATTTTGTTTGCATGGGTAGCCATCTCGAAATACAAATCATTTTCCATCAGTGAAATAAACTGCAATCCAAGTAGTCTGCCTTTTGCAAGCATTCCGCCCTTTTGTTTTATAATGTACCTCAAATCCTTTTTCAGCTCATCATTACAAATAACCAATGCTTCTCCGAAAAGTGCACCTAGCTTGGTACCTCCGATATAAAATGCATCACAGAACTCCGCTATAGTCGGCAAATCCAGGTCATTGTCCTCTGCACACAACCCATATCCAAGTCTTGCACCGTCCAAGTACAGAATAAGACCGTTTTCCTTGCATACTCTACTTAATTCAATAAGCTCTTTCTTTTTGTATATAGTTCCGATTTCTGTAGGGTTTGATATATATACCATCTTTGGCTGAACTGTATGTTCCGGGCCCTCATCAGAGTAATGTGCCTTTACGGTTTCTTCAACCTGCTCTGCAGTTAGCTTTCCATCATCGCTTGGCAGTTCAATAACCTTGTGTCCCGTCGCTTCAATTGCACCTGTTTCGTGTGTGCTTATATGCCCACTAACAGCAGCAATAGCTCCCTGATGGGGCCTAAGAGCTGCTGAAATAACTGTCAGGTTTGTCTGGGTTCCGCCAACCAGAAAATGTACTTCTGCATCCTGACGCTGAATTTTATCTTTAATAATTCCAGCTGCCTTTTTGCAGTAAGTATCCATTCCGTATCCTGCGGTCTGCTCCATATTTGTCTGTAAAAGTTTCTCCAATACTTTAGGGTGTGCACCCTCACTGTAATCACAATTAAAACGTATCATTTCCTTATAATCTGCCGAAAAATACCGGCTTTCCCCCTCTTTTTGTAAACAATAAAACATTATTTGCTTATAATAAAGTATTCCGGTAAAGTATTCAAGATATTCTTATTGAAAAATCACTTAGATTTAACATACAATATCAAATCCTCTATATTTTTTTTCCTGGTGAAATCAATTGGTTTGTCGTAGGCTGAAAGCATTCCTTTTTCATCAGGAATCAATTTGTTTTTACTCTTGGACTTGATTTTCAGCTTCAACAAATTCATCAGGACTTTGTCAATTAGTTTAAGTCGAGTATAATCAAAACCGCCTCTTAGGTAAAAGAAACGAATACGCTGTTGCTGTTCCGGTGTAAAATTAGAATCTCTAACCTTCTCAATATCCTCATTTCTTGGTGGCGTAGCTCCTGTAGCAAAAACCACAAGTTTTTTATCTTTCAGCTTGTCAAAGTTTTTTGTTATAGTTTTTAGTCCATTTATACCAACTGCATAAAGTCCTCCGCCATATATAATTGTGTCATAAAGCATCAACATTTTAACATTTATTTTTGAAGATTCGTAAATATCTGCCTGAAGCTCTTCTGCGATCCATTGTGCATATTTTTTTGCAAAACCTGATTTGGATTTGTAAACTACTACTGCTTTCACAGACTTCCCCCCTCCGATACCATCTATTATGAATTATACTTCAAAATTTACAACTAGTCTGCCATAACTTAGTATTTTAAATAAATATTTTTCTTTTATTAATAAAAATGTATTGACAATATTGATTTTTGCTTTTATAATAAAAAACGCTCTGTAACACAAGCACTCACAAAAAAATATTTGCGCCATTAGCTCAGTTGGTAGAGCACCTGACTCTTAATCAGGGTGTCCCCGGTTCGACCCCGTGATGGCGCACCAAACAAAAACCGTTTATCTCTAAGGATAAGCGGTTTTTGTTTGCCTATTTAGCAAATGAAAATAGACGTATTTTTTAGGTTGTAAACAATATTAAAAGTTGTGGTAAAGTTGTGGAAAGTTGTGAATATTTAAATTAGAAGAGAGCCCTTTTATGGACTCTCCTTTAATATTTACTACTTTATATTAGTTGCAGTCTATTTTTGAATATACCCAAGCAGATATATTTTCTCTATAGTCTTTGCGCAGATTCCGTATTTATTTATAAATCGTTTTGCAAAATCGTATACTTTTTCAAAATCTACAGCTATAGATTGATTTGTTAGTTTTTTTTGAACTTCCTTAAAATCCAAATCAAAATCAGAATTAACGATTAAATTCATTTTTTACCTCCATATATAATATGTACATCTTTGTTCTTTTTAAATGAAAGTGTTAATTTGAGTAATGAAAATTCATTTTTTATTTTTTCATGATACAAGTATATAAGTTGACATCGACTTGTAATTATAGTCATGGTGTTTATGATACAATTTGAGCATATTAAAACTATTGTTATTTTAAGTACCTCCCAGAATTTAAAATAACAAAACTTCAAAAGTATTAATCCTCCTTTCATGGTATTATTTGTATATATTATATACCATGTATTTTCCATTTCCATTAAAAAACAACGAAATGTCATTTTTAAGCAATGAAAATATGTTTATTATAGATATCTTAAGAAATATAGGAATAATTTGTCATAATCAGTCAGGAATGTTAACAATCACATTTGTTAATCAAATATGGCTAATATAATATATAGTTAATGGGAGGTAGTTATATTATGTTATATTTAGCAATTCTTGACGATGATGCGAATATACTTGTAGAACATGAGACAAGAATTTCAAATCTATTTAAAAAGCACAAAATCGATGGAGAAATAGTAATAGCAACAAGGGACTATAGAAAATTTGTAGAAGTAGTACAAAACAATAAAGTCAATGTTGCTATAATCGATATTAATCTCAAAGACAATATAAATGGTATGCATATAGCCAAACAGATCCGTGAAAACAACCGAGATATAGAAATTATATTTTTTTCAGGTTGCTTGAATTACAGCCAATTGGCATACGAAGTAAAAGCCCACTGGTTCATAGAAAAGCCAAATTGGACATTTCTTGAAATTACCTTAGTAAATCTTAATAAAGAAATGCTTAAATATAAAAAATCTATTATTTGTATTGAATGTAACACTGGCGATAGAGAAGATTATGGCAAAAGCTTTATAGCCCTTAATGATATTGATTACATTGACCGTGTAGGTAATAAAACCTGTATACATATAGATAAGGATGCTACGTCAGTAAAAGATACATATTATACATCTGAAGGTCTTGCTGAACTCAAAGACCGTATCGGGGATGAAAGATTTCAGCAATGTCATAAATCAATTATAATAAATACTGAAAAGATTGAGCATATAAATTCGAAATATACAATAATTACCCTTCACAGTGGCATAGAATGTGATATCGGCCCTAAGTTTCGAAATTACTTCCGGGAATGGAGGCCCTTATCGTTATGTTAGAATATATATTGATGAATACGCTTTTTTCCCTGTTAACAGCAGTATTATTATTAGTCTTTTTAAAAGTTGTTTTTAGACATAGAGTATCTAAGCTACAAATAGCCATTTTCTTATTTTCTTTCGGAATTGGAAACGGAGTAATAACAGCGATTTGGATGATGTTATTTGGAACATCAAGTATGGTTCAAATAATTAAACCACTATTGATATTCATTTTAAGTATAGCATTGATTAAATATATGCTTAAAGTAACTTGGCCAAAAACAGTCATATCTTTTTTAAGTATCATGGTTGCGACTGGTCTAGGCAATTTAGCAACCCCTATTATATTAAACTTATTTGGCTTAATAGTAACAACTAAAACCATAGGCGAAAGCATTACCCTGTATTTCTTTGCAAATATAACAACTTACTTTATATCTATGCTTATTATCAGCATCATACCTGCTTTGTTCAGAGAACTCAAAAATTTGAATCCTGTTTCAATACTATTCTGTATAACTCTTATAATTATTATTGTAAGTGGTCAAGTTTATGGATTAACGCCAAATGTAGGGGCTTTTCAACTTGAGCTCTTTGTGTTAACTGTGTTATACATACTTGTACTTTTTGGCTATAGCAGGCATCAGAAAGAACAAGCCTTAAAGGAGGAAAAACGGCAGCAGGAATTTTATAACGAATCTCTCAAAGACACATTGCAAAAACTAAGACACTTTAAGCATGATTACAATAATCATTTTTCAACTTTGAATTTCATGATGAATAATGGCAAATACGAAGAAGCTCGAAACTATATATCCGAATTATCTGAAAATGTTAGTAATATTAATACTGCAATATACAATATAGAAAATGTTGCTCTTTTTGCAATTATATCATCTAAGTTGGACAAAGCTAAAAAAGCTGAAATTAAATTTAACCTTCAAGTTGTTGGAATTATTAATTCAATTCCTGAATTAAAAGTTTCAGAGTTGTGTGCCATTATTGGTATATTTTTAGATAATTCCATTGAAGCAGCCGAAGAATCCGATGAACGAACTATAGATATGCATATCACAGATTACCAGGATCACATCGAGATATTGATATCTAACAGTTGCAATCAACCTCCTATCATAAAAAAACTTAACTTGGAGGGTTATTCAACTAAAAAAGGTGCTGACCGTGGTCATGGATTAGCCATAGTGCTAAATCTACTAAGTAATTATAAAAAAATTATTTGGAAAACCGACTACGACGAAACTTTTATGAGATTTAATCAAAAATTAAAGATAAAAAAGACCTCATTATGAGGCCTTTTTTACTGTACACTTGTTATTTTAATAACGTCTTGGGGCATTCCGGCTGGTAAAAAGAGAACATCCAGCACGCTCCTGCCGATGCAGTAGCTGCAGTTATACCAATTACAGATAATATTGTGAGTACAATTAATTTAAGTTTGTTCTTCATAATATCCACCTCCCTGCTTGATATTTCATATATATATATTATACTATCCCGAATTATTTGTCGATTATTGTTTATTAAAACATTATTTTGTATCATTGACAAACTTTATTAAAAAACTCCTCTGGGTTATTACCACATAAGCCTGCATTTATTTATGTATTATTGCTATAGATAATACTATGGCACCTATAAAGCCCATTACTGTTATAATAGACCAAACTGTTAAAATGGTTTTAACAGTTTCTTGCTTGGAATTCAAACTTTTCAATTCATATAATATGTTGTTGAGTGTGTCTTCAATGTGGGTACTTTCTAGAAATTTATCTTCTAATTCTAATTGTTGTAACCTAGCTTTTGTTTCCTGTAAGGCTTCTTCTCGCATATATTCCCCTCCCTTGTTTTCATATAGTATTTTACTACGGGTTTCCACATAATGGAACATGTAATCATTTCATTGATATTAAACTTCAAAAAGCATATAATATTTTCAAACACACGTTCGATTTGGAGTGATATTATGCCGCCATTTGGCTTTGAACAAAGGGAACTAGAAAATCGTAAAGAAACTGCACATTATGAACAATCACTTGATAATAAGGTATTTCTTGAGGTTAACGCTATGATGTGTACCAACAAAGATGTTATCCCTCTATCTTTTAAATGGGATTATAGAGAAATTAAAATAGATAGGGTTATTAATGTTCGGGAAGGTGTATCCCTGAAGGATGGATTCTGTGGAAAAAGATATTTATGTCAGGCTGCAGGTAAGAGATTTTATTTGTACTTTACCGGGAGGCAATGGTATTTGAATCTTTGAAATTAGCATTGTATTATTTTGTAATATATTGTATAATTTTTGTAACATATCAATTTCACATCAAAAATGAATGTTGCTAAATTACACAAAAGACGGGCTTCGGCTCGTTTTTTGTTTGTATGCTATTTAAGGTTTTTGTGAAAAGTTACAATTAATATGTACTCCTCTGAATACGCGACAGAGGATGATTAAGTAAATTTCTATTTTCTCAAATAATAATCAATATATTTTCTTTCTCGGTTGAGATATAGTTCAATTAATTCATCAAGAATGACTGGATCAAAACCAGCTGATTCAATTATTTTTCTGACCTTTAAATACATTTCAGGATGCCAAACATAAGACAATGTCATCATGTCTTTCATAAACGACCCCTCCTAATATTTTATTGCGTATGTAATAGAAGTCACCGAAGACATAAAAAGGCCAGAAAACATTATATATGTAATCTGACCTACAATAATATACTATGCCATTTGGATTAAATTGTCAATACATTTTGGGTTGATTACTGAATAAAAGAATTATAAAGGGGGTGAGGCTTTGCTCTTTTTGGTATTAATCCTATACCTTACCAGTAAGACTACTTAACTCTATTATTCCATTATCTGTGTACTTATCTAACAGAGTTTTAACAATAATTTTATGGCCATAGTTACATTTAGGACCCAATGTAACTATTATATTATTAATTGCTGTTTCATCCACTTTTAGATCATAAAAATCGTACTTATATGATTCATTGAGGTCTATATTACTATTATAGAAATCATCTAAGTTTTTAAGATTACTAAATTGGTGGATATAAAACCTACACTCTTTTTGAAATTCCCATACAATATTTTTTTCTCGACCTAATACCCCTAATCTATATGCCTTGTCCTCACTAATCAACGTACGTTTAGAAAAACTCTTGACATATTTCATGTCTCTTAAGAAATCATGAGATATTACTAGTAAATTACTATTATCATGAAGATTAAGAACAGTAAATTTATCGTCTTCAGGTTGAAATTGTGAAAACATATTTTCATCTAAGGCAATACGACACCCTTGAAAATTTGATGAGTACATTTTCCATAGTGGAATACTTTCCAGTTTGTCTCTAGTCCAACAGCTAACTAATACGGAATTACCTAGGTTACCCAAATCATCCATTAAACATTCTTCTTTATCATCGACCTTACTAAGAGAGTTAAACCTTATTGACCTGTTTTTAAGTATCAAAGCCAATGTATCAATGGAAGTGTAATGATATAAAAAGTTCATTTTACTGTCCCCTTTTTCTGCTTTAATTCCTATTTATTTATTATTAAATAATTATAACACTCGAATAACCGATTGGAAATGTATAGCATTTCTATATAAAAATACACAATAATTCCTAATAATAATTTATTTGCTTTTTTCTGTATGATATATTTATATTATTGTACTCATAACCTTCGTTGTCTTACAAAAATTGAACAGGAGAAAAAAATATGATTAAAATATCAAAAGTGACTATACAAAGATTTCGGTCTATAATGGACATGGTGTTAAATCTTGATTCTGAGAACAATATAATATCGATATGTGGCCCCAATAATGTTGGAAAAACAAATACTCTTAGAGCATTAAATCTTTTCTTTGATCCTTCACTATATAGCCCCAAAATTGATATTCCCACATTGAAAAATGCAACTTGGGGTGGTTCAGTACACCCTAAAATTACTGTTGAATTTATTAACAATGAAAATAATTATTCGCATGTTTTAACTAGAGATCTTAAAAAATACAATGAAGACCTTATTGATCTGACCGGATATTGCTATGATGTAAATAATTCTAAAGATAAGCATACCCTTACCAAAGATGAAATTAACACATTTATAAAAAAAATCAATTTCTTTTATATATCAGCCGACCTAGTTATACCCGATATTATTGAAAAAATTACTCAAGATATGATTTCACTTGAATATGACAAAACAAGATTTACCAAAAGTAAAGTTGGATTAAAAGATGCCTATAATACTTACATAGATGGGTTACAAGAAATTTTAGATATCTTTGCCCAAGAAATATCATCAACATTTCAAATTTTCAGGGATAGCTGGAGTGTTGCATTAAATGTACCTAAAAATTCTGAAACGTTCAGGGATTTAATATCAGATGATGTTACACTTACCCTTAAAGATAAGGGCTCAAATGGTGTTATAGAAAAAGGATCTGGGTTACAAAGACTTGCTCTTATCCTTTTGCAATTTGAAATTGCAGCTCGAGTACTTCCAAAAGGTAACGCAATTATCTGTATAGATGAACCAGATGCATTCCTTCATGAAGGTTTGCAACATAAATTGAAATCTTTTTTTGATGAAAAATCTAATAATATGCAAATATTTCTTACAACCCATTCAAAAATATTTATTGATACTTATGGCATGAAAAATACTATTCTGTTAAATGCAAAGTTATATGATCAATACGTTACTAGAAAAAAAAGCAATATTGATGTAATGGAAACTTTTCCAATAAATGTCGATACTGAAGAAGGGTATAAAATCATCTGCCAGCACTTAGGTATTGAAGAAAAAGAATTTGAGTTACTCCAAACTAATAACTTGATTGTAGAAGGAGAATGTGATAAAAAATATATTTCTGAATTGTCCAAATATTTTAAATTAAACGAGATTAATATAATCCCCGCAAACGGCGCAGATAATATAATAAAATATTTAGATTTTTATGAATCGTACTATCGAAACTATAAAACCATAACTCCACAAATACGGGTTTTATTAGATAATGATCCAAAAGGGAGAGATACGTACAAAAGACTTAAAGCTAAAAAGTTTTCTTATATTAAAATGGACCTTATGTTAACACCAAATTTTTTAAGTGATTCAAATTTGAATTTTGAAAAAAACACAACAAATAATGAAATAGAAGATTTAATTTACCCTGAAGTCATTTGCTATCTAGTGAATTCTTTGTGTAAAAAGCGCGGAATGAATACTATTAGCCAAAAGGAATTGTGTAAAAAAATCCAAGCAAATGCATTTAAAAGTGCGGGCATTTTAAATCTATGTGAACATATGAAAAATGAGAGTAATCCTGAAAAAGGCAATGAAATTTCATTCGTATCCTCACACGAAGCAACTAATCATATTAAGGAAAGTTTTGCTGGATTGTTCAATATAGAAGGTAATAAGGCTTTTATTGATATTTTAAATATAAGTAATACTAAATATCCCAAAGTTAAAGAAAATCTTATGAAAATTGTTAGCACTATATAAATGTTAATTATTGTCTATTAAAAAAATTTATAGAAAGAATAAGTTAACAACTTATTCTTTCTATTTTTTTAGTAATTCCTAATTATAACTTCCCCATACCTCCTATCTCCATCTGAGTACCTTAAAGTAAGGTTGTGGTTTCTTTCAACACCTTCTATTATAAAGTCCTTGTACAGCTCCCGGACAAATCCACAGTCATTATATGATAATAAAAATTTGCCTTTCATGTTCTTCAGTACTCTGCTGAGTCGCTCATGATCCTCCTGGGCAAACTGTGCCTGATAATACTTTTCAGTACCGTAGTAGGGCGGATCCAAGTAAAAAAGAGCAGAAGGCCTATCATAAACCTTTATTAAAGATTCAAAGTCCTTATTCTCAACTACCACCCTGGACAATCTCTCCTGGATCCGGTTTAAATATTCTATAGCCGTTGAAGTATCTTTTTTTATACATCCATAAGAGCTCGTATCACAGCCATAACTCGTTTTTATCAGCATAAAAAACCTTGCTGCCCTTTGTATATCCGTCATACCCCGAGTATTATATTGAGCCTTAAAGTCTTCAAAAAGCTCCCTGGAGTTAAGCATGAAGGAAAGCTCCCGCTGCAGCTCTTGGCAATGATATTTAATGCACCGGTATAAATTAACCAGATCACTATTGTAGTCATTGTATACTTCCATTTCTGCATGTTTGTCACTGTGGAATAATACCCAAGCAGCTCCCCCGAATACCTCTATATACCTATCAAATTTATCCGGAAACCGACTTACAATCTCCTTCCTTAAAAGCTTCTTACCGCCAATCCAACCTATAAAACTATTCATTACAAATCCCTCCAAAGTTATTGTTAGGGATGCCGTGGAAATTTATCGTAGTACTATAGTTGTTAACACCCTATTATAAAAAATCACCCCCAGGAGTTAACCCCGAAGGCTTAATGAATCAATGTCCTGTTCCGTTTATTTTACCATCATCCAACGAATCTTTTATTAAATCAAACCATTCCTGAAGCTTTTGTTCGAGTAGGCTCCGAGGTATAAAAAACCTAAGCCAGGTCGGAATCATATTGTATAACTGAGATAGTACAAAGTTAAACCGTTCTTGCCCCATTTTTGTACCTGTAATGGCTTTTTCAGCATGAAGTATTAAATTATATGCTAATTCCCTTAATTTCGTCCAGCGGCGATTTACAGCCAAATATACTATGTATCCGATTAGACC
>JAEZIU010000039.1 GCA_023436485.1 Bacillota bacterium
CGACAAGAAAAATACTAGAAAGTATAATACCTACAACTGCCATCCATCTTTTAGTTGATTTTATGCCAAGTATCCCCAATATTAGTCCTACAATTGAAACCGGAATCCCTATAATAGGCAATAGCCACGCCACGGCATCAACTATGCCCAATATAAACGAAGTACGGGCTTTATCCATACAATCCGGTTCACTATTTGAAAAAGACATACTTACAATTTATTCCACCTTCTATTCTTAATTGGTAGCTTTAAAAATAATTAATAATTTTAATTATACCTATAATAATAGTTGTAACGCATTGCCTTGGAGAATCAATTCCACCATCAATGTGCATAGCCTCTTCATTGTTTAAGTCTTCAAATTGATCTGCCTTAATTTCCATACAAAAGTTTTTCTTACTCATAAAAACCCTCCTAAAAAAAAA
Organism: Bacillota bacterium; assembly: GCA_023436485.1. GTDB lineage: Bacteria > Bacillota > Clostridia > Acetivibrionales > DSM-1351 > Ruminiclostridium. Next base: position 426 of record JAEZIU010000039.1, read on the forward strand.
CTGTATTTGGCAATGTCTTAACTTCAACCAATTACAGTTTATTATATTTACAGTTATATTCAATATATATTACACAACATGTCTTAATAATGTCATAAAATGCAAATTATTATATCTTTATATTAAGTAATATTTCCAATTTGAATACTTTATTTTCACAGATGGTACTCAGGCTGCCCTCATATTTTTCCACACTGTCGTTGATATTTTTAAGCCCAAAGCCGTGGTGCTCCTTGTTTTGTTTTGTAGATTCAATCTCTTTTCCTATAATCTTTATATCCCTCTCAATTGAATTTTCAATTAATATAAACAGGCATTTACCTTGAATATATGTGGAAACTTTGATGAACCTATCGGAATCGTTGGATTTCACAGCTGCTTCTATAGCATTATCCAAGGCATTTGAAAAAATTGTACTGATATCAAAAGGATTTATAAAGTTTTCCCTTGGCAATATCCCGGAAAACTCGAATTTTATTCCCAATTTATGTGCCATCTTATTCTTTTCGTTTAGTATTGCATCTGTGATACTATTTCCGCTGCTTATTTCCAGGTCAAGTCCACGCATAGTGTCCTCAATTTCGTCAAGCAGCCCCTTTGCTTCATCTATATCACTATTTTCAATCAAGGTCCTAATCAATCTCAGGTGATTTTTCATATCATGCTTTAGCTTTCTGGTTTCCTGGTTTTTACTCATTATCTGTTCGTAATGATTAAACTGAGTTCGCAGCTGAGCTTCAGACATTTCATTGAGATGTTTATATTTTTTATTAAGAATCATCTTATCAATTAAAATCATTACTATCACGTTGTATATTATAGTGCATAAAGATGCAATAAGCAGAAATGCGGAAGTATCTACAGGGACATTTACAAAATTTCTTACTCCCCAATCAAGAATTGTGATTGTTGCAAAGCTGAAGGCAGGAAGCATGATGAGAATTAAGGTTTGAGAAGATGAAAGTATATTTATTTTTAATGTTGTGTTAGTGGCAAAGTTCTTCAAGAGAATATATACAAGAATAACCAATATAATTTTGATTATGGTTACCCATATTCCCCTTACCCCTCCCGATAATGTGCTGAAGAACAAATTATAGTTAAAGCCCATGTTTGTAAAGGATATAATAAAAATATCAACAACATAATTAAGGCAAACTGCTGTAGAAAATGCAAATATTTTGTGTGCAAAGTTCCCTTTAAAAGCAGTAAAAACAAAAAAGAGTACAAATAGAGAAGTTATGAAATCAACTAAAAACACGATAGGAAAAATAATTTTTGCAACTTTAAGTAATCCGTATATAATAAAATATAATATTACATTTTTTTTGGCTTTTTCGGTAAAGTCTAAAAATATTGAAATCATAAAAACAAAAATCGAAATTTCAAATATACTTGAAATTAAGTCAATTAGGCTATTCCCCAAAATTCCTAGCATTTTATATTTCCTTTCATAAACGCCTTAAAAGCCTCCTTAAATAAATTAATTTTTAGTCTGCTGATTAAAACCTTCTGGTTATTGGTCAAAACAATCTCACTATTTGAAAATTCGCAAACGTGCTCAAGATTTACAAGATAACCCTTATGGCACCTGAAAAACTGCTTGTTTCTGAGAGAGGCTTCTATTTGATTCATTTTTCCCAGAATCGTAATTGTTCCGTTTTTTGAATGAATATTAATTTTTCTCCCGTAACACTCAAAGTAGTAAATATCCTCTATTTGTATCCTGAAAGTATGATTGTTGCACACGGCTTCGAAATGGGTAGTTTTCCTGTCTATAACTTCAGCTATGGCGTTATTGAGAATATTGTTGACTTTGTCTATGTCAATGGGTTTTACAATATAGTTGTACGGCTTGACCTGAAAAGAATCAAAAACCATTTCTTTGTGAGAAGTGAGAAATATAATCATTCCCCCATAGCCGCCTTTGCGAAGACCATTGGCAGTTTCAATCCCGTTTATACCGGCCATCTCAATATCCAGTATTACTATATCGTTATACAAATACTTACTGTCCAGCAAATTCTCTCCGCTGTCAAAAGACAGTACTTCTATATCAGGCCTTATACCTTTTATGTTGGAGGCTAATGTTCCAGTAATTTGGTTTTCATCATCGCATAGGGAAATTCGTATCATTCAATCACCTGCAAAAAAATATTATGTATATTGTACCATAATTTCCTAATATTCTGAATATTTTTTATACAGAAGATAAAAATGCATTTATAATCTGCTGAAAATCGAGAAATTTTTTACTTTTATGCTGTCATTAATTATATATGTCCATGTAGCCGAAGGAGTTTGCAGACCCTTATCAGCCAACTGACCGTCATCCATGGAAAAATCAGTATTTTCAATAGTATGGAGTATTTTTCCATCTATTTCTTTCCGGAGTTGTTCAAATTTATTGATACTAAGCCTGTTAAACTCGTCCACAGGGTCTTTTCTGCCTGCCGACACCAGATTTATTCCTTCCTTAATGTTTTCGCAGTATTCAAGAAAGTCATACCAGATCTCGTCCATACAATTAAGAGATATTTTTCTCTGAATTTCATCAACTCTTTCTTTTCCATACTTACTGCACAGCTCTTTATAAAGCTCTTTATTCTCAATGGACAAAAGCCCCGGGACATTGCAGGACAGTACTTCAAACCTGCTTTTAAAGAATTCCCTTCTTTGCCATTCAAGCAGATATGAGTATTTTCCCAATGTTTTTCTTATCTCAAAGTTCTGTCCGTTGACAACTCTCTGTATATGGCATATCAATGACAACAGCTTTCTGTCATCAATCTTTTCCTCTTGCCTGAATCCATAATATTTTGTTGGAATAACCTTTCCTATGCCGAACTGTACCAATAAATCATCTTCCAGACTTATAAAAAAGCGTGAAGAACCGGGATCTCCCTGTCTTCCGGCCCTGCCCCTCAACTGGTTGTCTATTCTGACACATTCGTTTCTGTTAGTTCCTATGACGTAAAGGCCACCCAATTCCAACACCTTTTTTCTTTCTTCCGGGGAATCTTCTCCTCCAAGTTTTATATCAACTCCCCGTCCTGCCATATTGGTAGACACGGTAACAGCTCCGAGTTTTCCTGAAAGTGCAATTATTTCTGCCTCTTCTGCATCGTTTTTTGCATTTAAAACCACACATACTATTCCTTGCTGTTTGAGCATATCTGCCAGCTTCTCAGATTCCCTTATACTTGATGTTCCTATAAGTACTGGCCGACCGTGGTTATGAGAAGCACGAACCTCTTCAACTATGGCATTATATTTTGCTTCATTGTGTGTGTAAACAAAATCGTCATAATCAACACGGATGCATTTTTTATTTGGGTGGACAACATAGACATCATGTTCATATGTACTTAGGAACTCCTCCTCAGATGATTTTGCCGTTGCCGTCATTCCTGACATTTGAGGATACAAACTTATAAAATTCTGAATTGTTATTTTCCCCAATATTCTATTACTTGATATGGATTTAAGTCCTTCAACAGCTTCTAGTGCCATTTGAAGTCCATAATCCCACTTTCGTCTGTCCGCAACCCGTCCTGTAAATTCATCTACGATTTCAATCCGACCTTCTTTTATAATATAATGAATATCCCGTTTTAATAGGACTTTAGCATGAAGCATATTATTTACATCTGTAAGTGTTTCTACGTTCTCTCTGTTATACAGGTTCCCGCAGCCAAGATAATTTTCCACTACAGAACTGCCGGCTTCAGTCAAATAAACATTTCTGCTGTTCTCATCAATCATATAATCAATGTTTCGTCTCAACAATCCCACCAGTTCTATCAAACGGTTATCGATTTCGTGCTGTGTTCCCATGCTTCCTGCTATAACCAGAGGTGTCCTGGCTTCATCAATAAGAATTGCATCCGCCTCGTCAACAATTACGGCGTTGAATGGTCTATGTACTATTTCATCCTTGTCATATACTATGGCATCCCTTAGATAATCAAAACCTGCTTCTTTCGGCGTAACATAAGTTATATCTGCCAGATATGCATCTCTTCTTTGAAGCCTGTCCATATCTTCCTGAATATATGACGCTTTTAATCCCCACAAATCATATATTCCCTTCATCCATTCTGCATCTCTTTTTGCAAGGTAATCATTAAATGTAAATATGTGAACACCTTTGCCGGAAAGTGCATTTAAAACTGCCGGAAAAACAGCTGCCAGAGTTTTTCCCTCTCCTGTAGGCAATTCTGCAATTTTCCCAAAATATAGTGCTATTCCCGTCAGTAGTTGTGAATCATATGGGTCAACGCATAACACTCGCCTGCATATCTCTTTCGTAATTGCGTAACATTCAGTCATGTATTCATTAACAAATTGCTGGTTTTCACGGATATTAAAATTATCTGAATTGTTAAGAAAATAAAGAGAATAGCGTTTTTTATAATCACTAATTAATTGTTGAAGTTCATAATCCGTAAAGCACTTATAGTTATTATTATTAATTATGTTAACTAGTATTTTATATTGCACAGGTTTTATACCTTTTTTTCTTTTAAAAAACATTGAACACCTCCATTAAATTACCTTATCTGATAGAAATTTAAGCAGTTATCTCATTTTTTATTTCTGACTTATATTGTTCAAATTCATCTATTGTTATATCACACAAGTTGTTTTTGTCAGGCATGTATTTACTTAGTATTCTTAGCCCCTCGGCACATTCACTGACTCTTTCATTATATTTTAATTCTCCAAGTGCGAGCTTTTTCTTTGTATTCCCAAGAATAATCAGATATCCATCCAGCTTCAATGGAACAGCATATCTGTCCCTGTGAGGCTGTAGCCTTCCTTCTAAAGCATACATGCCACTCTGTCCTGATAATTCCCCCATTTCAATCCTTTTGCACTCTCAAGGTGATCCAGACTAATCTCGGCCCTATCTGAAAAATCGGTTTCCGCAAGACCAGAACATTTTTTCCGTTTGGCCTTGCTATTACAGTTGAATCCAGACTTAATGCTAATATAGAGCCTCCAACAATAGGCAGATCTGCATTTGAGCCGCAAATGTAATGGGGAAACTGTCTGACAAATTCCAACAGCAATTGAAAAGTCATTTTTGAAATAGCCATCGGCTCATATTTTTCACCAAATTGAAGAAGCCGCTCAATCTCATAAGCAGGATTAATCAATAAACTTCCCTCTTTTGTCATCAGTTATTTCAACGAAAATATGTTCAATGATTATTTATTATATATACTATATTACCACTTTATAGAATAAATTTAATAAAAAAGTACACCTCAAAAGTTAGATATTTTTATCCAACCTTTGGGATGCACTTCACATGCAGGATTTCACCCGGTTTATGCTTTTAATGATAGTTTAGTCTATGCCTTCAATACTGACTTCTATGTCAACATCGGCATTATAGTCAACACCTTCAAATTCAAAACCGAAAAGTCTGAAAAACTCTTTTCTGTAGCCTTCAATATCAGTAATGTCTTTAACATTATCGTTGTTGGCTTTATTCCAGAGTTTTGTTACCTCAGTCTGAATCTCAGGAAGCATTTCCAAATCATCCATACAGATTCTGCCCTTACTGTCCAGTTTCAAGTCCCCTGAATAGACCCTGTCACTGAACATTCTGTACATTTGCTCAATACAGCCCTCATGAATATTTTTTTCTTTCATTACTTTGAATAAGGCACTAATATAAAGAGAGATAACAGGTATAGCTGCACTGGCCTGAGTTACAACCGCTTTATTGATAGATACATAAGCTTTTCCGCCGATACTCTTAAGATTCTCGTTAATTTTGGGCACAGTAGCCTCAAGGTCATCCTTTGCTTTTCCGATAGTTCCCTCTCTGTAAACAGAATGAGTCATTTCGGGGCCTACGTAGGAATATGCAAGTGTAATTGCATTCTTCTCAAGAACATCGGCATTTTTCAGGGCATCCATCCACATTGCCCAGTCCTCTCCACCCATTACTGCAATAGTTTGTCTTATTTCATCTTCACTAGCAGGTTCAATAGTTGTTTCAGAAACCACCTGTGTATGAAAGTCTACCGTTTTTGATGTATAAGTTGATCCTATTGGCTTTATAACCGAATTGAATACCTCACCGGTTACAGGATGTGTCCTTCTTGGAGAAGCCAGACTGTAAACTACCATGTCTACCTTTCCAAGGTCTTTTTTTATTAAATCTATAGTTTTCTGCTTTATTTCATTTGAAAAGGCATCACCGTTTATACTTTTTGCATACAGGCCATCTTCTTTCGCTATTTTTTCAAAAGCCGCTGAATTGTACCATCCTGCAGAAGCTGTTTTATTTTTAACTGCAGGCCTCTCAAAGAATATACCGATTGTAGCTGCTCCGCAACCAAATGCAGCTGTTATTCTGGATGCCAGTCCGTATCCTGTTGAAGCACCGATAACCAGTACTTTTTTAGCACCACTTACTTTTTCCTGATTTTTAACATACTCAATCTGTTTCCTGACACTATATTCACAGCCCGCAGGGTGAGATGTTGTACAAATAAATCCTCGGAATTTAGGCGAAACTATCATAAAATCCTCCTTGAATTTCAGCTTTATTCATAAGCCGGATTAATGCTTAACATTTTTAATCTCTACTGTATATTATAGCACAATATAATGCGGCTTAAAACTAGATATTAATACTTGGTGCTAATTATTAGCAAATTATTTATTCGAAAGACACATAATAGCTGCCACAATTACCTCCGGGCAACATAAATTTGAAATTCGCCGTTTGTCCATACCCCAAATTCTCTATCCAGAACATACCCGTTGAAATTTTTTCACCAACCAGCCAAGGGCCATTATTGACACTGTAAACAATGGTTGCATATGGCCTGTCCTGGCTCCACTTGGGATTTATTATTATTTTCTTATTAGCGGCATGGTTTATTGTTATATTGTAAACAACACCATAGTTTCCGGCGTGGTATTTTGCTGCACCCGGTTTTGAATTTATTACACCATCATACTCATATGTATTAAGTGACTGAGGCCATTCACAAAGGTTTGTCGTGTTACTTGAATCCGCATCAAGTGTAACATTTTTCTTCGTGTAACCCAGTTCACCGCAAAAACCGTGTCCCGTCCCCTTTACCGTAAGCGGTTCCCGGTAAACATCTTCGGCAGTTTTTGATTGCCCGGCTGCAAATACTCTTAACCGAACTCCAGATTTCTGATTGGATTTAAACTGAGCTCTGCCGTATACAAATTCAGAAAATCCGGGTGTAAATCTGAAGTCATCTGACCATACGATTTTCTTTTCTCCGGGTTTAAGTATAATAGTTTTATATTTTGCATTCTGAAAGTTTTTTAGGACCTGTGAAGTATCTTCAATAACAGAGAAATTATATCCATCCAGTGTTGCAGTACAACTTCCTTTATAGGTTATTTTTGCGGTATTTGGACCTTTGTTCATCATTGCAACTCCAACCCTGCAGGCTCCTGCGTTGGACCAAGCGTTATACAAATGGTGATAAAATTCAACGTCTTTATAAGAATTCCCAAGGTTTGTACCGTACAAATATACCAAATCCCCCTCATTAAGGCCAAAGGATTCCGGATTATTAATATAAATTAAATGGTTTCCGCTCATTGAAAAGGTTGAACCGGTTAATGCATATGACGTAAAGCTAAAAAATAAACATAAGGTAAAGATAATACAAATAAGCCTGATTAAGTTTGTTTTTTTCATTTGTTCCTCCTGCACCGGCAAAGATTAAGCCTATCAGGCAGGTACCTGTAGGCTTATTAGCTCTGATTCCGTATTTAATGTATTGTTTATGTTAAGTATAAGCAAAAAATGGAAAATGTACAAGTTGTATATCAAAGAATATCTTTTATTTTAAGAAATTATGGCAGGAATACTCTTTATTTCGGCATTGGATGCCCTAGTAACGGCTGGAGGCTTAATATGCTTCTCTATCACGTATATTATCGAAACCTAGAAATGCTGTAAAAATCATAAACACACAATCAATTCTTAGCTTTAAATGCTTTAATCATAGCTCTAGTACAAACAGCAATAGTAGAACATAAAAATAATATGGCAAACGTTATAGCAGACAGAAATGAATTATTTGGATTACCCCCATCAAATATGCTACCTAGTGTTGACGTGATAATAAATCCAATTATTAATATAAATAGTCCAAGAAATATTGAGGTTAGATATTCTTTCATTTTACACATATCCCCCTTTAATATTCAAAATATGTTGGAACAGATTTTCCATACACATCACAATAAAAAAGCACTGTTTTTAGATTTATTATATCTAAAAACAGTGCTTTGTAAAAGCTTTAATTATTTAGCGTCAACAGTAGCCATGTGGCATAATAAGTCAACAACTTTGTTTGAATAACCCCATTCATTGTCATACCATGATACTAACTTAACGAAGTTTGCATTTAATGCAATACCAGCGCCTGCATCGAAGATTGAAGTACGTGCATCATGAATAAAGTCTGATGATACAACTGCATCTTCAGTGTATCCGAGGATACCCTTTAATTCATTTTCAGAAGCCTTCTTAATAGCAGCCTTTATTTCGTCATAGCTAGCTCCCTTTTCCAAACGAACAGTCAAGTCAACAACTGAAACGTCAGCTGAAGGAATTCTCATTGACATACCAGTTAATTTACCGTTCAATTCAGGAATAACCTTTCCAACTGCTTTTGCAGCACCGGTTGATGAAGGAATGATGTTTCCGATGATTGATCTTCCGCCTCTCCAGTCTTTCATTGAAGGAGCATCAACTGTCTTCTGAGTGTTTGTAGCAGCATGAACTGTAGTCATAAGTCCTTCAACAATACCGAAGTTATCGTTGATAACCTTAGCTAAAGGAGCCAAGCAGTTAGTAGTACATGAAGCGTTTGATACAACTGTCATGTCCTTAGTGTACTTGTCATTGTTAACGCCCATTACGAACATTGGAGCGTCAGCTGAAGGAGCACTGATAACAACTTTCTTTGCTCCACCCTTGATGTGAGCTGAAGCTTTTTCAGTAGTAGTGAATA
>JAEZIU010000071.1 GCA_023436485.1 Bacillota bacterium
CCCTCCACCACAAAGTCTTGTGCATTCGCTATTGAAGCTGTGTGCAGGGCTTTTTACTTTGTTTAAATTAAGTATATTAATAAATAAAAAAAGTAGGAAGCATATTAAGAATATACTTTCTACTTTTTTATTTTAATGTTAATACCTGAAACTCCAACCCGGGAACAATTGTAGCATGCTGGCATACCACCTGGGTATAATCATACCGGATAGAATCGGATAATACATTACAAATATTATGGCCGTCAGTGCAAGATAAGCATAAACAATCTTTTTCGTATTTCCGCCAAGCTCCATGAATACTTTAATTAAATAAACAATGATAATTATAAGAAAAGGGACAACCGAAAAGTAATGATAGATAAAGGCCATTCTTCGTACCACCATCCACGGAATATACTGAAATAAAGCACCAAAAATAGGAACAAGCATATACTTGTCTTTCCTTTTAAATGCAACAACAATTCCTGTTATCAGTGACGGTATGCTGATCCACCATATTAACGGATTGCCCATACAAATGATACTGGAAGTTAATTTTTCAGCGGCAAGTGCTTTAGAACCATAAAACCATATAGGTTTGGTCATTATGGGCCATTCAAACCACTGGGACGAGTACGCATGCTTGGCATTTAAATCGTTGTGGAAACTATACATAAAAGACTGATTGTTAAAAAACTCTTTTATACCATTGCCGGGAACCTGCATTATGGATGTATATGAAGCGAAATAAATTATACCGGGTACTAATATAAAAAACAGAATACAAAATACTGCAGTTTTAAAAAAGTATTTACTCCAGAACTTGATGAATAAATCCGATGAAAGTCCGCTTTTTTTATATGCTATATAATAAATAATTTCATCCAGCTTGGCAATAACGAATATGAGGAAAATACCCACAGCAGCATACATCGCAATCCATTTGGTAGCAATTCCTATGCCCAATATAATACCACAGAGGAAAAGTGGCCTAAGAGACCTCTTTAAACCTGCTTTGTAAGACTTTTTAGCAAAATAATCATAAATGTAATAGTACATTAAAATAACAAAGAAGGTCACGTATACATCAATTGTGGATATTCTTGTCTGAACAAAATGCATGAAATCAAACATCATCAAAAAAGCTGTACAGAACGCAAGAAATCTCTTTTTAAAAATCTTATAACCAAACAAGTACATAAGAGGAATCATAGCTACTCCGAATAATGTACCGATAATTCTCCAACCAAATGGGTTTACTCCAAAAATAAGCATACCAATCATAACAAAGTATTTACCGAGAGGTGGATGGGTTCTTTCAAAGGGATGGACTTTATAAATGAAGTCAAGAGCAGTTCTCGGATGAAATACTTCATCAAAATATGTGTTAGTGGATGATAAAGTATAAAAATCAACTATATCTTGTTCGTCAAATAGATTACTTAACTTATAAGGTTTCCCATCAGGGCTTTTTACAGTGCTTTTTACTACTTGATCCACAGGTGTTATGCTTTTGATTTTAAAAGGCTTATTCGAACCTTTCTCAAATACAGCAAATTCGTTAATTGCAGCACCGGGCTTATTAGCAATAATTTTAATTTTACTGGTTTTAAATTCCTTAGTAGATACCTTCCATGAAAAAAAACCCGATTTCTCAAGGGCTTCAGAATCTGAATATGTATCGCTTGAATTTAAAAACTTGATATTGAACTTAACACCGTCATATTTCTCATCATTATAGCCCTGATAAAGCATTAGTTTTGAAATGCTCACTTCTCTTCCAAGGTCTACAATAAATCCGTCATTATTGCTTGCAGGGGCCCATGGTGTTTCGGGTATCTTGAAACCACCCAGATTGTATATTGCAGGAATTGCATATATCAAGGTCATAACAAGCATAATAATATAATCTTTTTTAATGAGCTTAAACAAAGGTTTTGTTTCTTTATCATTGTTCAATAGACCGTATTCAGTGATTATCAGATTACCCTTTTTGATATTGCGGATTCTTAAAAAGCCCCATATTCCTATTCCTATAAGAAATATAAATACAACACTTAACATCATAGTTGCAAAGCCGGGCATTTTAACATGTGAAAAAAAATCAGATAGATGCTTAAAATACGTTTTCAAGAGTTTGCCTCCATTTACGTTTTATTTGAAAAGTTTTACCATAATTATATTATAGTATGTAAAACAATACAAATAATAGTTGTTAGTATATAAGCCTTGAATTCGTTGAAAAACTTAATAGGTATGTTATAATATGAACAAGTTAAATTGATAAAGTAGAAGATTCGATTTACATAAGGTTATAGCATATTGATGAAAGGAGAAAATAAAATGAAATTTACAAAAATGCAGGGGCTTGGAAATGACTATATATATGTGGATTGTACGAAAAATATGATTGCGGATCCATCTGAAGTTTCAAAAAAGGTAAGTGACAGACATTTCGGAATAGGATCAGACGGATTGGTTCTTATAATGAAATCTGATATAGCTGATTTTAGAATGAGAATGTTTAATTCAGATGGATCAGAATCAGAAATGTGTGGAAATGCTATACGTTGTGTTGGGAAATATGTGTTTGATAATGGACTAACAGATAAAAAGAACATTAAAATAGAAACTTTGGCTGGAATAAAGGTCCTGGATTTAAAGATTATTGATAACAAAGTGGTTCAGGCAAGAGTCGATATGGGAGAACCGATCTTAATACCTAAAAATATTCCTGTTGACAGTGAAAAGGACTGTTTTATATCAGAGAATATTGAAATAGATGGTCAGACTTATAAGGTTACAGCTGTATCCATGGGAAACCCGCATGCTATAACATATGTGGATGACACAGCAAACTTTCCATTGAATGATATTGGGCCAAAAATGGAAACACATAAATTGTTTCCCAGAAAGGTAAATGCAGAATTTGTTCAGGTCATAGACAGGACTACACTGAGAATGAGAGTATGGGAGAGGGGAGCCGGTGAGACACTTGCTTGCGGAACAGGAGCCAGTGCTGTACTTGTTGCATCAGTGCTAAATGGTGTATCGGAAAGAGCTGCCACTATAAAACTCCTTGGTGGAGACTTATTTATTGAATGGTCTGAAAAGGATAATCATGTTTATATGACAGGACCTGCAGAAAAAGTGTTTGATGGTGAAATTGAAATCTGATAATAATATTTTATTAATAAGGTAAAGAGAGGAAAGAGAAAATGGCACTAGTAAATGAAAATCATTTAAAACTACCGGGGAATTACTTATTTGCTGAAATAGGCAAAAGAGTTGCTGCATTCAAGGAACAAAATCCTGATGCTGATATTATAAGGCTCGGTATCGGAGACGTAACCCGTCCGCTTCCAATGGCATGTATAGATGCAATGCATAAGGCTGTTGATGATATGTCCAGGATAGAAACCTTTAAAGGCTACCCTGAATATGAGGGATACGATTTCCTTATAAATAAAATTGTTGAGAATGACTATAAAAAGAGAGGAATCACAATTGGAACCGATGAAGTATTTGTAAGCGATGGGGCCAAAAGTGATACAGCAAATATCCAGGAACTGTTCGGATTGAACTCACGAATTGCAGTTACGGACCCTGTTTATCCTGTTTACGTAGATAGTAATGTTATGGCTGGACGAACAGGAGACTACATTGACGGAAAATGGACTAACGTAACCTATCTGCCATGTACGTCTGAAAACGGTTTTGTTCCGGAACTTCCAAAAGAAAAAGTAGACCTTATATATCTGTGTCTGCCCAATAATCCTACAGGAACCACACTTACAAAGGAACAATTAAAAGTATGGGTAGATTACGCTGCAAAAAACAAATCAATTATATTATTTGATTCTGCATATGAGGCTTTTATAACCGAGAAGGATGTTCCTCACAGCATATATGAAATAGAAGGAGCGAAAGAAGTAGCAATAGAATTCAGAAGCTTTTCTAAGACGGCAGGATTTACCGGAACAAGATGTGCATATTTAGTAATCCCAAAGGAATTAAAAGCCTATACTACTGATGGCAGTGAATTTGGACTTAACAGGCTTTGGTACAGAAGACAGGCAACAAAATTTAACGGTGTATCCTATATAGTGCAACGCGGTGCTGAGGCGGTATATTCAGAAGAAGGCCAAAAGCAGGTAAAAGAAACAATATCTTATTATTTGTCAAATGCAGCAATCATTAAAAAGGGCTTAGAGGGTATAGGAATAAAGGTGTTTGGAGGAGTAAATGCACCATATATATGGATGAAAACTCCAAACGCTATGGACTCTTGGGTTTTCTTTGATAAACTGTTAAGTGAGGCAAATATAGTTGGAACTCCCGGGGTAGGTTTTGGACCAAGTGGTCAGGGGTACTTCAGACTTACTGCATTCGGAAGCAGGGAAAATACTCAGGCTGCTGTTGAGAGGTTTAAAACGAGGCTGAAGGTTTAATCGAAACAACAATTTTGTTATATTATATAAAATAGTCAGTTTGCCCGAATAACCGATCTTAGAAATATGGTTATAAAAGGCTGGCTGACTATTTTTGTTTAATATATTATAATGTTATAAAGATGTACTATAAAAGTATAAAGGATGAGGGAAATTGTTGAACTGGGATCAACTAAATTCAACATGCAGTGATTGCCGGAATTGTGACCTTGCCGGAACCAGAACAAATATAGTAGTAGGAAGAGGAAATCCTAATGCACCGGTAATGTTTATAGGAGAAGGGCCGGGAGAACAGGAGGATTTACAGGGATTACCCTTTGTAGGACCGGCAGGACAGCTTCTTGATACACTCTTTGAGGCATTGAATTTCAAACCTGATGAATACTATATTGCAAACGTAGTAAAGTGCAGACCGCCTAATAACAGGGTGCCCAATGAAGAAGAAGCTGAAAAATGTTTGCCGTATTTAAGAAATCAGGTATCCTTAATAATGCCACGTATAATTGTATGTCTTGGAAGTACTGCAGCCAAATATATTGTAGCCAGGGATATTAAAATAACACAAATACGCGGACAATGGATAGAGAGAAAAAAGTTCTGGATAATGCCCACATTTCATCCTGCAGCACTATTAAGGGATCAAAGCAAAAAGGAATTATTATTTAAAGATATAAAAGAAGTCAAAAAGAAAATAAACCAATTGGAAAATTAAGCGTTCGGAGGCCGTTGTGGTAAAGGACAGAATGAAGAACAGTTTAGAACAATTATGCCTTGAATATGTACAACAATTTAATGAAAAAGAAATAGTACTGGGACATGGTTGTATTAATAGTCCTGTTATTATAATCGGAGAGGCACCGGGTAAGGATGAAGTTAAATTGGGGAGGCCATTTGTAGGTGCAGCAGGAAAAAACCTTAATGAGTTTATAGAAGTATTAAAAATAAGTAGAGACGATCTATATATAACAAATGCAATAAAGTACAGGCTTGGAAGATTAAATCCAAAAACCCGGAGAATAGTCAATAGACCTGCAACAATCAAGGATATAAAGGAAAATCAAATTTGGCTCCATAGAGAAATCCATATAATAAAACCTCAAATAATTGTCACACTAGGTAATGTACCGCTTAAAGCTATAACGGATGACTTTAGACTTTCCATAGGAGATATGCACGGAGCATTGCACGAATGTAATTTATCAGGGGAGACATATAAGCTATTTCCACTATATCATCCTGCAAGCATCATATACAACAGATCACTAAAAGCTGTTTATCACCAGGACATGATTACACTTAGGCAAGAAGTTAATAAATTAGATTTTAAACCTTAGTAAATGAAAATTAATAGTGGATATAAGTATGAATAATCAAGGATAGCATGTCTAAAATAAAATTATTGGCATATACACAATTATTCAACGTTGAAATAAAACTATCTCGGTGTTACACTAAACAAGTTGTTGCAAACGTAACACTTTAAAAATCTCTTCAAATTTTAGAGATAAAAAATGTTGACAAGCACATAGCAAACGTGATACTATGTTTGAGCTGTGTAACAGGAAATACTTTATTTTACAGCTTTGAAGAATGGGAATTGCCAAAAACTTCAAAACAAAAAAGTATTGACATCAGAAAAACAGCGTGGTATTATAATAAAGCTGATTGCGACAAGCGAACAGCATGAACCTTACAAAGCAGTCGTAAGAAGGCTTTATGGACTTTGAAAAGTAAACAGTGATAAACATGTAAAGGAACTCGA